>JAYTIZ010000018.1:0-3659 GCA_043731445.1 Gammaproteobacteria bacterium
CGCCACGATCTGTGAAATGGCCTTTGCCGGCCATACCGGCGCGACGGTCTTTGTGGATGCGCTGGGCGCTGATCTGCCTGCCGCACTCTTCAATGAAGAACTCGGTGCGGTGTTGCAGGTACGTTATCAAGACAGAGATAGGGTGTTTGACTGCCTGACCAGGAATAGCCTATATCAACACAGTCATATCATCGGGCACTTAAACGCGCAAGACCGCATCATTTTCACTAAGGCGACCCAGGAAATCCTGGCCGATAGGCGTATTAACTTGCAGCGCTTCTGGTCGGAGACTTCTTATCAGATACAAACGCTACGCAACAACCCACTCTGCGCACAACAGGAATATGATGCGCTGCTCGACAACCATGATCCGGGTCTTAACGTTTTACTCTCTTTCAATCCTGCCGAGGATATCGTTGCTCCCTACATAGCAAAAGGCGTACAACCGCGCATCGCCATCCTCCGTGAGCAAGGTGTGAATGGCCAGGTCGAGATGGCCGCAGCATTTGACCGCGCAGGCTTCGCCTGCTTTGATGTACATATGAGCGACATCCTGACAGGCCGTGTGTCCCTGAAAGAATTCCAGGGTCTCGCCGCCTGTGGCGGCTTTTCCTACGGGGATGTGCTGGGCGCCGGGACGGGCTGGGCGAAGTCCATCCTGTTCAATACGCGCGCACGCGAAGAATTTTCGGCATTCTTCGCACGTACCGATACTTTTGCCTTGGGTGTATGTAACGGTTGCCAGATGATGTCGCAATTGCGCGAGATTATCCCCGGCGCAACATTCTGGCCGGAATTCCTGCACAACTACTCCGAGCAGTTCGAGGCACGCTTCTCACTGGTAGAAATTCCCGCCTCACCCTCACTATTTTTTACTGGCATGGCGGGTTCACGTTTGCCCATCGCTATCGCACATGGCGAAGGACGCGCCAAGTTTCATCAGAGCACGGGAGCAGCACAGGCACTCCACGCAAATCTTGTCCCGCTACGTTGGGTCGATAATTATGGCCGCCCGACTGAAACTTACCCTGCCAACCCTAACGGCTCACCCTTAGGTATCGCCGGTCTCACCACACACGATGGACGTTTTACGATCATGATGCCCCACCCCGAACGGATATTCCGCACCGTGGCGAACTCCTGGCATACCGGCGAGTGGGGCGAAGATGGTCCGTGGCTGCGCATGTTTCGCAATGCACGGAAGTGGGTAGATTGACAAGCTTAACTCTTGGGTGAACGCTGACGGACGAGTTCGATCACGGCGGGGATGAGTGATATGACGATGATCGCTATAACCACTAAACCGAAATTATTTTTTACCCACGGCGTATTGCCGAACAGATAGCCTGCATAGACGAGCGAACCCACCCATAAAATACCACCGGTAATATTGTAGAGTTGGAAACGCCCGTACGTCATGCTGGCGATGCCTGCCACAAAGGGTGCAAAGGTGCGGATAATCGGTACAAAACGGGAAATTATGATGGCCTTTCCGCCGTATTTTTCGTAAAAAGCATGTGCTCGGTCTAAATGCTTGCGGTTAAAGATGCGTGAACCTTCCTTACTGAACACCTTGGGACCGGCCCAGCGGCCTATCCAATAATTGACCGTGTTGCCGAGCACCGCTGCAAGACTCAGCAGCAGCAATAACCACGTGACATCCAACCCGCCGGTTACTGCAAGTGCTCCGGCGGCGAATAGCAGTGAGTCACCCGGTAAAAAAGGCGTGACTACAAATCCGGTTTCACTAAAGATAATCAAACATAAAATTCCATATACCCAGACACCATACTGGGCTATCAAATTTTGGAGATGCACATCGAGGTGTAACACAATATCCAACAACTGCGTAAGCACATCCATCGGTTAATTCCTTAGTTTTTCAAAACAGGCGATAGATTCGACATGCGCGGTATGCGGAAACATGTCCATGACTCCGGCGCTGGTCAACTGGTAGCCTTGCTGCACCAATTCCTGCGCATCGCGTGCAAGTGTAGCCGGATTGCAGGATACATATACGATGCGCGCAGCGCCAAATAGTGCTATCTGTTTGACGATTTCCAACGCACCCGTGCGCGGCGGATCAAGTAGAATTTTGTCGAAATGCTGGCCAGACCAAATGGCGTTGGTAAAACTTTCATTTAGATCAGCGGCATAAAAATCGACATTGGAAATGTTGTTATGGGCGGCATTGTCGCGGGCACGCTGCACAAGTCTGGCGTCGCCCTCGATACCTGTTACCTGTGCGGCGTGGCGCGCCAAGGGTAGAGTAAAATTACCCAAACCACAAAAAAGATCGAGTACTTGATCCTGCGGTTGAAGATCAAGGATATCAATCACACGCTCTACCATGCGCTGATTGATGTCGGCATTGATCTGGACAAAATCAGTCGGTGTAAAAAATAATTCAACATCATAATTCGGCAAACAGTAACTTAGTGTGGCTGTCTCAGGCCAAAGCAAGGCAACACTTTCCGGGCCTGCAGACTGCAAATAGATTTGCATGTTATGTGTCTCACCAAAATTTCGCAGTCTGTCCTGGTCAGCCATGCTTAACGGATCAAGATGACGAAATACCAGTGCGGTAGCTTTATCTCCCACCGCGACTTCGATCTGTGGAATCCTGTCATATCCACTCAACCCCACGAGCAGCTCGTGCAAGGCGGGCAGTAATGTGCCTACCGAAGGATGTAATATCTCGCAACGCGCGATGTCCGTCAGCAGGGCGCTTTTCTTCTCACGAAAACCAATGAATAGTGCTTCTTTTTTCAGCACGTATTTTGCGCCGAGACGCGCTTTGCGCCGATAGCCCCAAACCGGGCCGCGCAGTGGGGGCAATACTCTAACGGGTTGCAACTTGCCCAGATGTTGCAAGGTATCCAGCAGCAGGCTTTGCTTCATTTCCAGCTGTGCATCAGAATGCATGTGTTGCAGACTACACCCGCCACACACACCGAAGTGTTTGCATTGAGGGATAACTCGCGCTGACGAAGGCTGTACAATTTCCGTCACGACAGTTTCATCAAAACTTTTTCGCTGGCTGGTATAAGTAAACCGCACTTCTTCGCCAGGTAACGCGCCTTCGATAAATACCGCCTTGCCATCAATACGTGCGACACCGCGTCCATCATGCGTCATGGATTCAACAGTGGCTTGCGCCGATTCTAATGTAACAACTTTACGATTACGCGCGGAACGAGACATGACTATAAAAAATCCAACAGATGGTCAGGCTAGCTATCAACCCAGGCCTGGTTAAAAGCAGACAGGTGCAGCTTGTCTTCCTTAATCAGGGTCTGACGCAATAACTGGCACTCTTGGGTATATTCAGCAAGATTGAGGTGGCCACGGATTAATTCAAAACGCAGGTAAACGAGATACGTGTTCAGGACATCTACCTCACAATAATTGCGGATACCGATAATATCGCCACGCAGATAGTTTTCCCATACCAGCGCACCACTCATACCCATCTTGCCAGGAAAGCCTAACAGAGTAGCGACTTCATCTAATGGTGCGTTGGCGCGCGGCTGATAGGCGGCCAGCACGTCCATGAGATCGGTGTGACGACTATGGTAACGGCTGAGGTAATTATTCCACTTAAAGGTGGAGTCATTGTCGCCGGTATCCCAATAACGCGGCGCAGCGATGCCGTGCAG
>JAYTIZ010000019.1:0-18953 GCA_043731445.1 Gammaproteobacteria bacterium
GACGAACAAAAGCGTTACCGAAAACAGAGGGAGCTGATTTCAACAGGACGATACTACTCTACACACGGAGACTATATGAAAAACATTCTGGGACGTTTCAGTTACCTAATAGGCCTTGCTCTTATTCTGAGCTTAGCCGCATGCAATGATCGCAAGGAAGTTCAAACCGGCCAATTTTTCGACGATGCCGTCATTACCACAAAGGTGAAAGGTGAGTTTGTAAAAGATGATGAACTTAATTCGCTGGCTATCAACGTGGAAACTACTCAGCAAGTGGTAGCGTTAAAGGGCACTGTCAAAAATGATGAGCAAGTACATAAGGCCATATCAATTGCTGAACGTGTCGAGGGTGTTAAGTCTGTAAAAAACGATCTTGTCATAGACGGTACGAAATAATACAACACCTCTCTAAAGTCAGACTGGAGTGCTGTATTGGTGTGCGACATAATGTGGACAGGAATACAGGGAAGTATTCCTCTACAGGGGCGCATGGAAGCGTTCCTGGACTTTTTAGCGAAGCAGGACAGCACAGCTGAGAAGCCCACCATTTTTCGATCACTGGGTGATTGAGAAATGAAGCAAGGCAATAATGTTGTTATTGCTTTCGTCTCCGAAAATTCCAGGGAGGGAGTTTTCAGAGGCACCCCCCACAGGATAAGCGCCGTTTTTAGGAGAAATCAACATGACTGAGCAAAGACATAGCACGGATGACCGGCTAGATGCCGTTACGCTTTTATGTGACGACCATGCAAAGCTGAAGGATCTTTTTAAGCAGTTTGAACAGGCACCTGATATCCAGGCCAAGCAGTGTATCGTTGAGAGCGCTTGTGCCGAGCTGGAAATCCATAGCAAAATTGAAGAAGAAATCTTTTACCCCGCAGTGCGCAGCAAACTTAACGATGATGATATGGTGGATGAGGCCGAAGAAGAGCATCACGAGGCGAAAGGCTTAGTGGACGAACTCAAGGCAATGGAACCCCATGATGAGAAATACGATAGCACGTTCAAAGAACTCTGCGATGGGGTTCGCCATCACATTCAGGAAGAAGAATCAGAAATGTTTCCTGAAGTGAAAAAGACAGACCTGGACCTGTATGCGCTGGGTGCCGAAATGGCGCAGCGCCGGGAAGAACTCTGGGAGGCGATGCCGGATGCTGATGTCTCGGGAAAACATAGCGGCGATAAAACAGGGCGCTCCCTGAACTTATAGGCCGTAGGGCATAAATAGGGCCTGTCTCACGGATGGGCCCTGTTTATTTTAACAAGTAAGATGATTCTTTATACTCCAACTCAACATGAATATATTCCCCAGCACTACCCTAATTATACGAAGTGGTAGTAAATGCTAACGGAGAGCGGTACAGTGTCCCAGTATGGCGAATGAGTACTGGGCCGATCAGATGGTCGTGAGCGTCGCAAGAACCTTACGTCCAATCAACATTACCAACAACATTAATTAGTTTCATCAAGGAGGGTATAAGCCATGTCACGAGATACCGAGAATAACCAGGCAGGCGAATCTGCGACGACTACTGATGCACGAGCCTACGGTAATACCCAGAGTGATCATACCGACAAGCAACGTTTTCCTACAGTGCCCGCAAAAAAGTTTAATCTGGTAGGCATGCTAGCGGTTGTGACTTTGGTCATAGCCTTAGCAGTTGTGGGATATCGTGTATTTTATACCGAGCAAAAACGCATGGACGCAACACCTGTTCCTGCAACAGCACAACCTTTGACACCGGAATCACCTACCCTATCAACCCAACCGGGTGCAGCGGTCTCTCCGCAACAACCTGCTGACTCCGCTCCCGCAAATCCGTAAGCTTATGCCGTGCTAAACCTTTACCGGTTTAGCACGGTAGCTGACTAGAAACAGCGCTCCCGCCAAACTCAGTAGCATCAGTATCAACACAGCATAGTTCCCCACCCGCACGTAAGGCGTAGCACCTTGCATAGGCTGCGCCGTGCCACTTAATACGTAGGTTGCAAATTGCGGGGATCGGGCCACAATTTTTCCTTTGGGATTGATAAGAGCTGAGATGCCGTTGGTTGTCACACGCAACACTGGCCTGCCGGTTTCCAGCGCACGCATACGCGAGATTTGTAAATGCTGAGGTGGGGCAAACGAGTCGCCGTACCACGCGTTGTTCGTCGCGTTGACCAGAAGACTTGCCTCAGGCAAAGCGCGAATGACCTCTTCGCCAAATACATCTTCGTAACACACTGAGATACCCACTTTTTGCCCCGCCGCTTCGAGCAAAGGCTGTTGATCTGGTCCGGGGCTAAAACCTGACATGGGCAGATTGAAAAACCCGATCAAGCCGCGCAGTAAATCCTGCAAAGGCACATAGTCACCAAACGGTACCAGGTGGCGTTTATGATAAAAACCTTCCTGTCCACCCAACGACATCATGCTGTTGTAATAACGTCCCGATGTTTGATCTTGCACTGGCAGGCCAATCAACAAGCTGGTGTGATGAGCTCGCGCCTGTTTTGCCAACTGGGCAAGATACGTGTCAGCGACTTCGTGATAGAACGCGGGCAGGGCTGCTTCCGGCCACAGAATAATGTCGCTGTCCCAATGCTGCTGTGTGAGATTATCGTAAAGCTCCAGGCTTCTGCGCTGCTCTTCAGGTAGCCACTTAATGTCTTGCGGAATATTGCCTTGAATCAAGCTTACCCGCAGAAGTTTTCCGACAGGCTGCGTCCATTCGATTTGTCCCAGGAGCGCAGCACTCACCCACAATAATGCGAACAGGCAAGCGGCCCCTATCCGCGTACTCTTCTGGCTTACTATTACCAACAAAAGTAGCGTGGCGCTGATGGCGGTGAGCCACGATACTCCATACGCGCCGACCAGCGGCGCAAACCCCGCCAGGGGAGCATCTATTTGACTATAACCGAGATTCAGCCAAGGGAAGCCCGTTAGTATCCAGCCGCGCACCCATTCGAAAAATGTCCATGCAGCAGGCAATACCAGTAATAGTAATAATGGCCGATGTGATCGCTCTTCACCAAGAAAGAAACGTACTACAACATATCCGAGCAAAGCGGGGAACAACGCGAGAAATGCTGCGAACCCTCCGGTTAAAAAACTTGCCAGGAAAACGCCAGAATGACCGAAGTCGTGAATCGCCACATAGATCCACGAAACGCCTACACCAAACATCCCCACGCCGAATAGCCACCCGCGCCACATTGCCCGGCGCGCGGATACCTTGAGCCATAAACCAAACAGCAGCGCTGGTGCGAGCACGGCAAGAGGAAAAAACTCAAATGGCGCAAAAGCCAGCGGTAACAGCACACCCGCTAGCAAGGCGAGCGCATCACCGCGCTTGCCTGCGCCCAACAGTGAATGAAGAAACGGCTGCACGGCTTAAAGAGGGAGCTTTGTTTGCGTATCCGCCGGAACGAGACGTGTAACGCGTAGTAGATGAATGCGGCGGCCATCTGCGCGTAGCACTTTGAAGCTCAGATCGCCCAAGTCCATACTTTCACCGCGCCGGGGCAAACGCCCAAAGTGATGCACGATCAGGCCCGCAATAGTGTCGAATTCTTCATCGCTGAAATTCGTGCCGAAGTGTTCATTAAACTCCGTGATCGGCGTGAGGGCTTTTACCGTATGGTCAGCGTCGTGCTGGGTGATGAAATCTTCTTCATCAATATCATGCTCATCGTCAATCTCGCCGACGATCTGCTCCAACACGTCTTCAATGGTCACCAGACCTGCAACGCCACCATACTCATCCACCACGATCGCCATGTGATTACGGCTGGAGCGGAATTCCTTGAGCAGCACGTTGAGGCGTTTACTTTCCGGTACAAATACGGCAGGGCGTAGCACATCACGCACCTGAAAATCACCTTTGTTCTCGGCCTGGAAATACGCCAATAAATCCTTGGCGAGTAAAATGCCGACTACCTCATCTTTGCTCGCACCGACCACCGGAAAACGTGAGTGAGCAGATTCAGTAATCACCGGTAAGAATTCTTCCGGCGGTACGTCGCGCTCCACCACTACCATTTGTGAACGGGGAATCATGATATCGCGCACGCGCATCTCGGCAACCGCCAGCACGCCTTCGATCATCGCTAACGCATCCGCATCAAGCAGATTGCGCTGTACTGCATCGTGTAAAGATTTTATCAAGTCTTCACGGTCTTGCGGCTCATCACCCATCAGCACTTGACTCAGGCGTTCAAACCAGGAGCGTCGTGCAGGTTCGTTACTGTGACTAGTTCGGTCGTTATTCATAAAGTTTTTGTGGTGTGGTAAGGATCAGGGTAACCCATGCGGGCCAATATCGTGGTCTCAAGCGCTTCCATCGTCTGCGCCTGCTCGTCAGCAAGATGATCGTAACCCAGCAAATGCAAGCTGCCGTGTACGACCATGTGTGCCCAATGCGCGATCAGCTCTTTATGTTGCTCGTGCGCTTCGCGCGCGACAACCGATGCACAGATCACGACATCGCCCAGGTAATCTTCGACATCGCTCGCAGTCGGTTTTTGCACTGGCAGCACAAAAGGAAATGATAGCACATTGGTGGGGCCCTGGCGGTGCCGATACGTTTGATTCAGTAGCGCGGCCTCATTGTCATTAACAATGCGCACAGTCATCTGCGCCGCTGTGCGCCTTCCCTCAAGCGCCTCCACAGCCCAGCGCTTAATATCAACCGACGAGGGCAAATCCCGCTCCGGCAAAGCGTATTGCACATGTACCTGGACAGTCATCGTCAAACTTTGCGAACGGTTATTAAAATATTCAAGAATGTTTCTTGGCGCTTACAACAGAATTTTCATCCGCCGCACTTTCATAGTTCTCATAAGCCGTCACGATGCGCTGTACTAATTGATGGCGCACGACATCCTGGGCGCGAAAGAAACTAAAACTGATACCTTCCACACCCTTCAGTACTTCGACAGCGTCACGCAGGCCGGATTTTTTATCGCGCGGTAAATCTATCTGGGTGACATCGCCGGTGATGACTGCCGTAGAGCCAAAACCGATACGCGTTAAAAACATTTTCATCTGCTCGACCGTCGTATTCTGCGCCTCATCGAGAATGATGAAAGCTTCATTCAAGGTGCGGCCACGCATATATGCCAGTGGTGCCAGCTCAATAATATTGCGTTCAATGAGTTTTCCCACACGCTCAAAACCGAGCATCTCATACAGCGCATCGTACAAAGGGCGCAAATAGGGATCAATCTTTTGCGCGAGATCACCCGGTAGAAATCCCAAACGCTCACCCGCTTCCACCGCCGGGCGCACCAGCAAAATACGCTGTACGCTTTCACGTTCCAGGGCTTCCACGGCGCAGGCCACCGCAAGATAAGTCTTGCCCGTACCCGCCGGGCCGATGCCAAAATTAATATCGTGCGTGAGAATATTTTTCAGATAACGATGCTGGCTAGGGTTATAACCCTTAATCACGCCACGCTGCGTGCGCACACTTAAACTTTTCTCAGCCTGCTCTGGAAATTGTTCTTGCTGGGACGAATCAAGTGCCTCAACCTGACCCTGATTGAGAAAAAGATGTACGCGCGCAGGCGTGAGCCGTTCCTTCCCTGCCTCGGCATACAGATCTTTCAAAACTTCACCTGCTGCATGCACAGGAAGCGGGTCGCCGATCACACGAAACACATTACCGCGATTATTGATCTCCACGCCCAGGCGCCGCTCGACTTGCCGCAGGTGTTCGTCAAATTGACCACACAGATTCGCCAACCGCTGGTTGTCTACCGGCTCTAGCACATAATCGCTGGACTGGGGATGATCACTCACAGGCTGATCTTGGGTTGGCGCGCGCTTAAGCTGCTTACTCACAGAACTCCGTAAAGATGTTACAGCCAAAAAATTCAATAAAGTGGATTTTGATGGTGATTCTCTCCGCGTAGCTTACGCAGCCTGTGCCTGTCCGGTGATTTTACCACGCAAGGAATTTGTGCACACCTCGGTAATAAGCACGTCAATAAATTGGCCGATCAGACTTTTATCTCCGGGGAAATTGACGACTCGATTACTTTCAGTGCGTCCGGCAAGCTCCGTAGCGTCTTTGCGTGAAAGACGCTCAACCAGCACACGCTGATGGCTTCCTATCATGTTGGCACTGATGTCGTTTGCCATTTCAGTGATGCGCGCCTGCAATGTACGCAAGCGTTCCTGCTTCTCGGCATGTGATACTGCATCGGGCAGGCTCGCGGCGGGCGTGCCAGGGCGCGGACTATAAATAAAACTGAATGATTGATCGAAACCGATTGCTTCGATCAACTTCATGGTCGCCTGAAAATCGGCATCCGTCTCGCCCGGAAAGCCAATGATAAAATCGGACGTTAAACTGATATCCGGACGGATGGCGCGCAGCCTGCGAATTTTATCCTGATAGTCTTCTACCGTATGGCCACGCTTCATAGCCTTTAAAATCCGGTTGGAGCCGCTCTGCACAGGCAGATGTAAATGATTCACCAGCTTCGGTATATCGGCATAGGCCTGAATCAAGCCGTCGGAAAATTCCACGGGATGCGAGGTGGTAAAGCGGATGCGCTCAATGGCTTGGATGTTCGCAACATGATTAATTAACAGTGCCAGATCCGCCATCTCGCCGTCACACATCACACCCTGATAAGCATTTACATTTTGCCCCAGCAGCGTGATCTCGCGCACACCCTGCGCGGCAAGCTGATTAATTTCATATAGCACATCGTCAACCGGGCGACTCACTTCTTCACCACGCGTATAAGGCACCACACAGAAACTGCAATATTTGCTGCAACCTTCAATGATAGAAACCAGCCCTGCGGGGCCATCCGCACGCGGCGCGGGCAGATGATCAAACTTTTCAATTTCGGGGAAAGAAATATCAATAACCGGCTGGCGTCGACGCAATGTGCTGCTGAGCATCTGCGGTAAACGGTGCAAAGTCTGCGGCCCAAAAATCAAATCCACATAAGGTGCACGGTGGCGAATGTTCGCGCCCTCCTGGCTGGCCACGCACCCCCCCACACCTATCACCAGGTCGGGCCGTGCCTCTTTCCACTCGCGCCACACACCCAGGTGGCAATACACTTTCTCTTCTGCCTTTTCGCGAATTGAGCACGTGTTGAGCAGCAGCACATCAGCCTGCTCCGGCACCTGCGTCAGCTCCAGCCCGTGCGAAGCGGCGAGTACGTCCGCCATCTTGGTGGAATCGTACTCGTTCATCTGACAGCCGAAGGTTTTGATATAGAGTTTGCGCAGCTTTTTAATCCTCGTACGTCGATCTGATTTTGTGAATACTTAAATCAGCACCAGCAAATTCATCTTCGGCACTCATGCGTATGCCCACGACTTGTTTCAGCACGCCGTACACAATGAAACCGCCCACCAGCGCAATAACTACACCTGCCAGTGTGCCCAAAACTTGTGATGCGAGACTCACACCGCCTATACCGCCCAATACTTTGGAGCCGAAGATACCAGCGGCGATGCCGCCCCACACCCCGCACAAGCCATGCAAAGGCCACACGCCGAGCACGTCATCAATCTTCCATTTATTTTGAGTGATGGTGAACATCCACACGAATAATGCGCCAGCCAGTCCACCGGTAATCAAAGCGCCGATCGGATGCATCAAATCAGACCCGGCGCATATCGCCACCAAGCCTGCTAAGGGGCCGTTGTGCACAAAGCCGGGGTCATTGCGCCCCACGAATAAAGCAGCTAGTGTGCCCCCGACCATCGCCATGAGCGAATTGATCGCGACCAGGCCACTTACCGTTTCAATAGTCTGCGCGGACATCACATTAAAGCCGAACCAGCCTACGCTAAGTGTCCATGCTCCCACCGCCAAAAAGGGAATGTTGGATGGCGGGTGCGCGGTCATTTTACCATCCGCACCGTAACGTCCGCGCCGGGCGCCGAGCAGCAGCACGGCAGCCAACGCAATCCAGCCGCCCATGGCGTGTACGACTACCGATCCGGCAAAATCGTGGAACTTCGCGCCAAACTCTGCCAACAACCAATCCTGAACTCCCCATTTATTGCCCCAGGCAATGGCCTCAAAAAAGGGGTAGACCAAACCCACCAAAAAAAACGAAGCAGCCAGTTGCGGATTAAATTTCGCACGTTCGGCAATCCCACCCGAGACAATCGCCGGCACAGCAGCGGCAAAAGTTAATAGAAAGAAAAATTTAACGAGCTCGTAACCATTCTTAGCCGCGAGACTCTCTGCGCCTTGCATAAAATATACGCCGTAGGCGATGCCGTAGCCGATGAAAAAATACGCAATCGTTGATACAGAGAAATCGGTGAGGATCTTGACCAGGGCGTTGACCTGGTTCTTCTTACGCACCGTGCCCAACTCCAGAAAGGCAAAACCGGCATGCATGGCCAGC
This sequence comes from Gammaproteobacteria bacterium, assembly GCA_043731445.1. Taxonomy (GTDB): domain Bacteria; phylum Pseudomonadota; class Gammaproteobacteria; order SURF-13; family SURF-13; genus JAYTIZ01. Next base: position 8,377 of record JAYTIZ010000019.1, read on the forward strand.
ACCATGACCGCACCGATAAGAACAAACAACACGTCACTACCGGATTTCAACGTCTCCATGCATCCCCCTTGGCTAATTCGTCAAGCAAACACATTCAGCATCCAATCTAATGTTTCAATTTTAGAGCTTTCCCAGCCCATAGTCGAACGAGGCTATATTCCGGCCTTCTTCAGCTTCCGTTCAGGTTCTGTTAATTATCCTGTTTTATCATTATTTTAGGGGTATAAAGGTATCCCACATACTGCAACATGCTGTTAAAAAAATGGTCAAAACCGTTGAGATTCAATCAGTTTGGGCTGGGGAGGCATAATGCGTAATCTGCAAAAATGGCTAATAAGTATAGTGGCACTCATCCTGGTAGCTGGCTGTGTCAGCACACCTGAGCCTTTGCGCGGAAGTTTCGCTGCCGTGACCCAGCAGCAAGCTCAGACTGAGAACGCTACCGGCCAGCGGGTACGCTGGGGCGGAGAAATTATCAGCACCACTCCGCACCAGAACGAAACCTGCATCGAAGCGCTTGGCCGTGCCCTGGATAACGACACCGGGCGGCCCATCAGCAGTGACGATACTCAAGGTCGTTTCATCGCCTGCGCGCAAGGCTTTTATGACCCCAGCGTGTACGCCAAAGGCCGTGAAATGACCGTGGTAGGCACCCTCTCCGAAGCTGTTAATAAAAAGATTGGGGAGTATGATTACCGTTACCCGCGAGTGGCAGTAGAACAGCTATACTTATGGGCCAAACGGCCGCAATATACTCCCACGCCACCTTATTATGGCCCGTTCTACGACCCTTTTTATGACCCGTTTTTGTACAACCAGTTCAGGCGCTGGCCTTATTATTGGTGAGAAACATGAACATCTATCTAAACAGTACGATCACGTTGCTGACTGCTTTGCTGCTAGGCGGCTGCGCTACTGCCACCCCGTTCAATAAGACCGGGCTGAGTCAGGTAGACCGCAACATCACCTACACGCAAGCGGCGCAAGACCCTCTAGGCGTCAGCAACCGGCAGGTCGTGTTTGGCGGCACCATTATTGCGCTGCGCAATCTGCCCCAGACTAGCGAACTCGTCGTGCTCGCCTATCCGTTAAATGACAGCGACCGTCCGGATCTCTCCGCTGCACCGCTCGGTCGCTTTATCGTTGTCCAGCCCGGCTATCTGGAAAGCACCAGTTATAGCACTGGCCGTTTAATAAGTGTGCATGGTGTGTTGGATGGCGCGCGTATCGAACCCCTGGGCGAAACTACTTATAGGTACCCGCTACTGCAAGCCGCTGAATTGCACTTGTGGACTGATGAACCGGCACGACGTCCGTACCCGCGTTTCAATGTTGGTATTGGTGTATTCGGTGGTAACGTGGGTGGCAGTGTGGGAATACCATTTCCCTGATGTATGTGACGGGAATGGTGGCTATGGGTGGACTCGAACCACCGACCTCAGCATTATGAGTGCCGCGCTCTAACCAGCTGAGCTACATAGCCTTGAAACAGGGAAAAGATACAAGATGTAAAGATACAGGAAAGCAGTTTCAACAGGCATTCTAGATATTATCGGCGTTTTTGTCTTCCCTTTTCTCTTTCAACTTGTCTCTTGCATCTGCTTTTAAACATTAAACCTGAAGTGCATCACGTCGCCATCGTGCACAACATACTCCTTGCCTTCCAGGCGCCACTTGCCAGCTTCTTTGGCACCGTGTTCGCCTTTATAGGTAACAAAATCTTCATAGCCGATGACCTCGGCGCGAATGAAGCCGTGTTCAAAATCGGTGTGGATCACACCGGCGGCCTGGGGCGCGGTGGCTCCGACGGCAATAGTCCAGGCGCGCACTTCTTTCACGCCTGCCGTGAAATAGGTTTGCAGGCCGAGTAATTCGTAACCTGCGCGTATTACACGGTCTAAACCCGGCTCGCTGAGGCCTAGCTCTTTAAGAAAGTCTGCTTTATCTTCATCGGCCAGTTCTGCAATCTCTGACTCCATCGCCGCACACACTGCGACGACGCCCGCGCCTTCACGCGCGGCTTGAGCGCGCACCTGATCGAGATACAAGTTATTTTCGAAACCATCTTCAGCAACGTTGGCGATGTACAGCGTAGGCTTGGCCGTAAGTAGATGCAGCTCATACAACAGCTTACTCTCTTCTGCGCTTAGCCCCATGGCACGTACCGGCGTGCCACTGTTCAGCTTGGGTTGCACACGTTCTAACACGGCCTTCTGCGCCAGCGCGTCTTTATCGCCGCCCTTGGCATTTTTTGCGTTGCGGTGCAGAGCTTTTTCTACTGTGTCCAGATCTGCAAGGGCCAGTTCGGTATTGATAACCTCAATGTCAGCCAGCGGATCAATCTTGCCCGCTACATGCACGACATCAGTATTTTCGAAACAGCGCACTACCTGCGCTATCGCCTGCGTTTCACGGATATTAGCGAGGAATTTATTACCCAGGCCTTCACCCTTTGATGCACCGGCGACGAGACCAGCAATATCTACAAACTCCATCGTGGTCGGCAATATGCGTTGGGGTTTTACAATTTCCGCCAACGGCGCCAAGCGCGCGTCAGGCATCGCCACCACACCGACATTCGGTTCGATGGTGCAGAACGGATAATTTTCCGCAGCGATGCCTGCCTTGGTTAACGCATTAAAGAGGGTAGACTTTCCCACATTGGGCAAACCCACGATGCCGCACTTAAATCCCATTATAAATATCCTTGGTAAATCAAATCTGGCTATGCAATTGCTGCATGGCTCGTTCGGTATCGCCGCTCACCAGCCAGGGCAAAACGGCCAGTGCTTCACTCATGGCATCATGAATAAGCGTTTCCTCCTGTTTGGGAGGAGAGTTCAATACATAATTAGTGACATCGTTGCCTTTGCCGGGATGACCGATGCCGATGCGCAGACGTAAAAAATCGTCACCCAGATGCGCAATGATGTCGCGCAGGCCGTTGTGACCACCGTGCCCGCCACCTTGTTTGACGCGCACCGTGCCCACCGGCAGATCGAGATCATCGTGCACGACCAGAATGTTGGTAACGGGAATCTTGTAAAACGTGGCGAGGCTGTTAATCGCCTGCCCACTGCGGTTCATAAAAGTAGTAGGTTTAAGTACCCAACATTCGTGCGTAGCACCGGCAGGAATTGGCAGGGAAAGTTTGCACACGCTGGCGTGAAACTTTGCCTCCAGCTTAAATTTCTTGCCTGCATTCTCAGCCAGGGCATCCGCGAACCAGAAGCCGGCATTATGGCGGGTCTGCTCATAGCTAGGCCCGGGATTCCCCAGGCCCGCGATGAGATCAAGCTGTGCCACGACGGCAGGCGGACGTTAGCGCCGTTAGCCTTTTTTGCTATCGCCCTTATCGGCCTTACCTGCGTCAGGCTTGGCAGCGTCGGCCTTGCCTTCAGCAGGTGCCGCACCTTCAGCCGCAACAGCGGCGATCGGTGTAGGCGTCTCTTCAACCACGGCACGCGGCATGTGGATGGACGCGACCGCACGATCACGCTGCGCACCTTGCCCTGTCATAACCAGATCTACACCCTCAGGCACTTTAAGGTTGGACATGTGCAGCGTTTCATTAAGCTGCAGATTGGTAAGATCGGCTTCGATGTATTCCGGCAGTTGCGCGGCAATACACATGACTTCCACGTCGCTCATCAAGTGCGACACGATACCGCCATTCTGCTTCACGCCAGGCGCGATATCGGCTCCGACGAAGTGCAGAGGTACGCGCATGCGAATCTTTTCCGTGGCGCTGACGCGCTGCAGATCGAGATGCAGAATGCGTGGCTTACTGGGATGACGTTGCAGATCACGCAGCACGGCCTTTTCTTCGCCCTTGCCGATCTTGACGGTCAGGATGTGCGAATAAAAAGCTTCGTGCTCAAGATGTCTGGACACTTCATTGTGATCCAGCGTAAGCAACTGTGCATCTTTACCACCGCCATAAATAACGGCAGGCAGTTTATTAGCGTGACGCAGGCGGCGGCTCGCACCCTTGCCCATTGCATCACGCGCTTCAGCGACTAATTCAAAATTTTCTTTCATTACTTTTCTCCGGCTAATTTAACGAACGGCCAGCCCCGCGACCAGGGTTGGTTCACTTACAGCTACACGTTACTACTTTTAATCCATATATAAGGAGCTGACAGATTCTTCACTGCTCACGCGGCTGATTGTCTCCGCCAGCATCGCCGCGATGCTCAATTGGCGGATGCGCGGACACGCTTTCGCAGCGCCGCGCAAGGGAATCGTATCCGTTACTACCAATTCGTCCAGTTGCGAGCCACTGATATTTTCTACCGCCGGACCCGACAACACTGGGTGTGTGCAATAGGCCACTACCCTGACCGCGCCATTTTCTTTCAGCGCCCGCGCGGCTTCGCACAAGGTGCCGGCGGTATCCACCAGATCATCCACCAATACGCAGGTGCGCCCTTCGACATCGCCGATGACATTCATCACCTTGGATTCATTGGGCCGCGAGCGGCGCTTGTCTATAATCGCAAGATCGGCATCATCTAAATGCTTGGCCACTGCACGGGCGCGTACCACACCACCCACATCGGGCGACACCACCATCAGATCCGGATACTTATGCTTCCAGATATCCCCGAGCAGAATCGGCGAGCCGTACACATTATCTACTGGAATATCAAAAAATCCTTGAATCTGATCGGCATGCAAATCAACCGTTAACACGCGGTTGGTGCCCACACTGGTGATCATGTTCGCCACCACTTTTGCGGTGATCGGCACGCGCGCTGAGCGGGCCCGGCGATCCTGCCGCGAATATCCCAAATAAGGAATGACGGCGGTGATACGATGCGCCGAGGCACGGCGCACAGCGTCAATCATCACCAGCAATTCCATTAAATTGTCATTGGTCGGGTAACAGGTGGGTTGCACGATGAAAACGTCCTTACCGCGAACATTTTCCTCAATCTCCACCATGACTTCGCCATCGCTGAAACTGTCAACGGTGGCCTTACCCAGGGGCATGTTCAGATAATTGACGATACTTTCCGCCAGCGGCCGATTGGCATTGCCGGAAAAGATCATCATCTTACTGTCTACCATACGCCCCTCTCTTTTTTGGCTGGGGTGCCAGGATTCGAACCTGGGAATGCGGGAATCAAAATCCCGTGCCTTACCGCTTGGCGACACCCCAATAATTTGTTCCTGGCTTCATAAAACGGGTGCCAGGATTATTCCGGGCTCCTGCCCTCCACCCCTTCAGGGCCAGCGTCGCTGCGCTCCACTGTTCAAAATTGTTCCCGACAATTTTGTCGAACCGGGTATGCGGGAATCAAAATCCCGTGCCTTACCGCTTGGCGACACCCCAATGATTTGAGTCCCTATAACCTGGCACCGTGGTGCAAGGGAGACTGATTCACTCCCTTGGCGGCAAAAGCCTGCCAGGTAAGTGGTTGTTCTTTAACAAGTTTATCAACGATAATGCGCGCTTGAGCTTCGTCTTGGCAGGCGGTGAATACACATCCACCCGTACCGGTCATCCTGGCTTTGCCATAATTTCCCAGCCAGCGCAGCGCCTCTGCTACCTCGGGATAACGTCTGCTCACCAGCCTCTCGCAGTCGTTGCCCCCTTGACCTGCAAGGAAGTCGCGTATTGTGATGGGCGGCGTCGTTCGTGTCAAATCCGGGTCGGTGAAAACCGCGCGCGTAGAGACGTGGCAAGGTGGCACAATAACGGCGTACCAAGGCTCTTCCAGCGCTAACGGCGTGAGCCGCTCCCCCACGCCTTCTGCCCACGCTGCCTGACCCCGCAGGAACACCGGTACGTCGGCGCCAAGCTGTAACCCCAGTGTAGCGAGTTCGTCCAGTGAAATCCGGGTGTCCCAAAGGGCGTTCAGGGCAAATAGCGTGGTGGCTGCATCGGAGCTGCCGCCGCCTAAACCGGCGCCAATAGGCAGGCGTTTGGTCAGTTCGATATCCGCGCCTAGCTGGGTACCCGTGGTGTTCTGCAAGAGACGAGCGGCGCGCAGCGTTAAATCGTGTTCCGCGTCCACGCCCGGCAGCGGACGTGTGGCGCGCAGCACAGCGTCTTCACGCGGGGTAAAGCGTAGCTCGTCACCGTAATCGAGGAACTGAAAGACCGTTTGCAATTCGTGGTAGCCGTCGGCGCGCTGACCGGTGATATGTAGCAATAAATTAAGCTTGGCGGGAGCAGGCCAAGCTGATGTAACTCCCTTCACCCTAGCCTCCTTCCTTTGAGTGAATCTCCCACTGCTCCACTGCCAGGCGCACATTGAGTTGCACGCCCTGTTTATTACTTAGAAAAATCTTGTCCGGCAGCTCAACATTGTTCACGGTAACGTAGCGGCGGAATTCAATATCCCAACCGGACTGGTGCAAGCGCGTGAGCCGCCCCAAACCATCCAGCTCTTTGTCTGCGGTGGCAGGCAGAGGAGCTTGCGGATCGGCTACACCGAGCACCCAGTAACGCAGCCCAGAGACCGGCAGACTCCAGCCCAGACGCTTGGTCATCAACGTCTCGGCGTCCTCAGCAAGCTCTTCACCATCAGAGGTGCGCATCGTGACGCCAGACGCATTGCCATGTAGCTGCATTACCTCTTGCCCCAACGGGGTGCTGAGTCTAATAGCGTAACTATCGGGAGATTGATCCCAGCGCAATGACGCCTGCCAACTGTCTTTTTCAGTCTGAACACCTATGCGGCCGGTCAGATCCCATGATTGCAGTGTGGACAAGATTTTCTGACGTGCCTGCCAGGCCTGCTCCGGGTCAACGCCGGAAGAAGAAACAAGCGGTAACTCCTGGCATGCCGCCAATAGCAACATCATGCCGCAGACCAGCAGAGATTTTATGAATTTAATAATTAGGAAGCTCTCTTTAGAAGCTTTCTTAGAAAGGAAGAAACAATACAAAAAATCAGAGCGCCTTGAGCCGCTTCATGGTGGCTAACAGGATTTCATCCTTGGGAGAATCTTTGAGTGCATTTTGCCATGCTTTGCGCGCACCCTCTTTGTCGCCACTTACCCATAACACCTCACCCAGATGTGCGGCGATCTCGGCGTTGGGCTCGCGTTGATAGGCATCTTGCAGGAAACGGATAGCCTCTTGCGTCTTACCCAGCCGGTACTGCACCCAGCCCATGCTGTCGAGCGTGGCGGCATCCTGCGGATTGAGCTCCAGGGCATGCTTTATATAAGCCAACGCTTCTTGATAACGCGTGGTGCGATCGGCCAGCGTGTAGCCCAATGCGTTTAAGGCACGCGCATTGTCGGGTTCGCGCTCCAGAATGCTGCGCAGGTCCTGCTCCAGAACGTCCAGACGGTCCAACTTCTCGGCGAGCATGGCACGCCCGTAGAGCAGAGCGTTGTCCTTGGGAAGCTCATGGACGGCATCGTCATAAATCTGCATCGCCTCAGTGTATTTTTTCTCTTCACCCAGGAGATCGGCTTCGGCCATGACCAGAAACTTGGCCTGTTCTGGCCCTTCCACCTGAATAGTCTGGAGATGGGCGCGCGCGCCAGCGATATCATTTTGTTTTGCCAGCAGCGCAACAATGCGTAGCTGTGCATCCAAATAGGCATCACCCTGATCCACGGCTTTATAGCGGCTGATGGCCGAACTGTATTGCTTCTTCGACTCGGCGATCTGGCCCAGATAATAATTGGCTTCGACATCGGTCTTGCCCAGCTTTACGGACTCGTTGATATAGCGCTCGGCATCATCAAGCTGACCAATCTGCAAAGATAATAAGCCCAACGCAAAGGCGACGTTGGCGTTGTCGGGCACTTCTTTTGCGATGGCCGAAAATTGTGTACGCGCTTCCTCAAAACGGCTGGCGTCCACCAACAGCCGCGCATAAGTCATGCGTAGCGCCAGGTTCTTGGAGTTGGCCTGCACTGCATCACCCAGATAGGTCAGAGCCTCATCCTGCTTACCCTGCAGTTGCAGGATGCGCGCGCGCAGCGCCACAGCATTTATCCAGCCTGGTTTTTTCTGCAAGAGATCGTCAACCAGAGTTTGCGCTAAAGGCAAATTGCCTGTGCTCATCGCCAGGTTGCTGTAGGCAAACTGGGCATCGGGTTTGTCTTTGTGTGCGGCGGCGAATTTCTCCATGAGTTTAAGCGCGGCCTGTTTATCCTGTTCGCGTGCGAGCATACCGGCGACAAGCATGAAGCCCTGCTCCGGCGGATTATCAAGCTCGGTCGTTAGCGGCGCATTGGCCGTCTTGGCCACAGGCGCGGCGGCGGGCGTTAAACTTACGATTTTTTCCAGATGCGGCAGTGCGGCATCGGCCTGCCCATTGCGAATAAGGAACGCCACCAAACCTTCGCGCGCTTCAAGATTATCGGGGGCAATGTCCACCCAAAGTTTTAACGCATCCAACGCCTTAACCTTATCACGCGCCACCACGGCGATATGGGCATTGCGCTCGGCCAGACGTGGGTCACGCGTGCGTCGCGCCAGTTGCATATACGTGTCACCCGCCAGATCCAGATCGCCGCGCTGGCCAGCAATCTCTGCCACCAGCATCTGATAAAGCAGTTCAGCGCTCAGCTCGACATTGGGCAGGCCGGTGTCCGAAGCCCCTTTGTTAGCTGGTTCATCTGCCTGGGAGGCCAGCACAAATGCGCTGTCTTTATTGGCCATGCAGCCAACCAGCAGCACGACCAGCGCAGACTTGGCCAGAAATTGGATGGGTGAATACAGAAGTTTAGTCATCTTGAGGTACAATTTGTCGTCTCTGCGGGTTATAAATCACTCTAACTGCTACTATACGCAACTTTACGTTATCTTAGAGCATATTTCCGGGCTTATGGTTGCATGATTTTGTAATTACTTGTATTCCTTTTCCTTATCCTTCAAAATTTCGTGATAAATAGCGCCCTTTAGCCCTGTTTTAAGGCAATAAGAGTGGCTGTAAACGGCCCTTAATCTGGTTGAACAAGACCCAAAGTTTATGCCTTTTATCGCTTTAGGGATTAACCATAAAACCGCGCCCGTGGACATACGCGAGCGGGTAGCGTTTGCGCCTGACAGTATCCAGGAAGCCTTGCGCGCGCTGGCTGCGCACCCTGCGGTACATGAAGCGGCCTTGCTCTCTACCTGTAATCGCACCGAACTGTATTGCAATCTGGAACACATGGACAGCGCCTGCGTAATGGAATGGCTGTGTCACTGTCACAAGCTGCAAATCGCGGACATCGAGCCTTACATTTACCTTCATACCGAGCAAGACGCTGTAGACCACGTACTGCGCGTAGCCTGCGGACTCGATTCCATGATTCTCGGCGAACCCCAAATTTTGGGACAGATGAAGTCCGCATACAAAACCGCCATTGAAGCCGGCACGGTCGGCATGCTGCTCGGCCGTTTATTCCAACACACGTTTCTGGTCGCCAAGCAGGTGCGCACGGACACTGCCATCGGCGCCAGCCCGGTGTCGGTAGCGTTTGCCGCTGTCAGCCTGGCTAAACAAATCTTCGGCGATCTATCCGGACACACCGCGCTGCTGATCGGCGCAGGCGAAACCATTGAACTCACCGCACGCCATCTGCACGAGAGTAAGATCGGACGTATCATCGTCGCCAATCGCACCGTGGAACGCGCCCATGCGCTGGCCAGCGAATTTAACGGCTATGCCATCGCACTGGCTGAATTACCCGCGCACCTCGCTGAAGCCGATATTGTGATCTCGTCTACCGCGAGCCAGTTACCGATTCTGGGCAAGGGCAGTGTCGAAAGTGCGCTCAAGGTACGCAAGCACCGGCCCATGTTTATGGTAGACATCGCTGTGCCGCGCGACATCGAGCCGGAAGTGAGTGAGCTCAACGACGTGTATCTCTATACGGTGGATGATCTGCAGGAAGTCATCCAGGAAAATCTCAAGTCGCGGCAGGAAGCCGCCAAGCAGGCGGAGGAAATTGTGTCCGCCCAGGTCATCAACTTCATGGGCTGGCTGCAATCGCTCAGCGCCGTCACCACTATCCGCGCTTACCGCAGCATCGCCGAGCGCACCCGCGACGCTGAACTGGAAAATGCCCGTCGCCTGCTTGCGCAAGGCAGAGACCCCGAACAAGTGCTACATTTGTTCGCCCGCGCACTCACCAATAAACTGATTCACACTCCCAGCCTGCAGATGAAGCAAGCTGGCTTTCAGGGCCGCCTGGAACTCCTGCAAGCAGCGCGCGAGCTGTTTGATCTGAAAGATACCGATAGTTGAGTCTTAGTAAAAAAACCTTCCCTCATAAGCAACACATAATGCTTTGCGTGTTAGTGTCTTTGCGTAACGTGGTAAACATTAAATCATGAAACCCTCCATACTCAGCAAGCTCGAAACGCTGTCCGAGCGCATGCAGGAAATTAGCGCGCTGCTTTCTGATCCTGACGCGCATCGCGATCAGACGCGCTTCCGTGATTTTTCCATTGAGTACGCGCAGCTCAGCCCGGTAGTCGCCTGCTTCCAAAAATATCAGGCTACGCTGGATGACATCGCCTCGGCGCAGCAGATGTTGCGCGATGACGAGCTCGAGATGCGCGTAATGGCCCAGGAAGAATTACTGCGGGCACAGGCGCGGCAAGCGGCTTTGGA
>JAYTIZ010000020.1:0-3819 GCA_043731445.1 Gammaproteobacteria bacterium
ACATCTTCGGCGAGCACCAACAAGGGGCGTCCAGCTTTCGCAACGCTTTCCAAAACGGGCAGCATCTCACGAATGTTGGAGATCTTCTTTTCATAAACCAGGATCAGAGGATTTTCCAGTTCAGTCGTCATGGTTTGCTGATTGTTGACGAAATAAGGCGAGAGATAGCCACGGTCAAACTGCATACCTTCGACTACATCCAGCTCATTCTCCAAACCCGTGCCGTCTTCTACAGTGATGACGCCTTCCTTACCCACTTTATCCATCGCCTTGGCAAGGATGTCGCCAATGGCACTGTCAGAGTTGGCGGAAATCGTGCCTACCTGAGCGATGGCTTTGCTATCTTCACAGGGCTTGGACATTTTCTTCAGTTCTTCTACGGCTGCGGTAACAGCCTTATCAATGCCGCGCTTGAGATCCATCGGGTTCATACCGGCGGCTACTGCTTTCAGACCTTCTTTAAGGATGGACTGCGCCAACACTGTTGCAGTGGTGGTGCCGTCACCGGCGGCGTCGGAGGTTCTGGAAGCAACTTCCTTAACCATCTGGGCGCCCATATTTTCGAACTTGTCTTTCAGCTCGATGCCCTTCGCAACGGACACGCCGTCTTTCGTCACAGTAGGTGCACCGCCGTAGCTGGAATCCAGCACTACGTTACGGCCGCGTGGGCCGAGGGTTACCTTTACTGCATCGGCCAGAATATTAACCCCTCTGACCATACGGCTTCTTGCTTCGTATCCAAATTTAACGTCTTTTGCTGGCATATCAGCGTTCCTCTTGAGTGTTTAAAAAAATAACGGCAGAGCCGTTATTGGATGACGCCCATGATGTCTTCTTCGCGCATCACAAGCAGTTCTTGACCATCTAGCTTTACCTCGGTGCCGGAATACTTGGCAAACAAAACCTTGTCACCCACCTTCACATCAAGCGGGCGCACAGTGCCGTTTTCCAGAATCTTGCCGGTACCGATGGCAAGCACTTCTCCGCGTACGGGTTTCTCAGTAGCATTATCAGGGATCACGATACCACCGGCCGTGGTACGCTCTTCTTCCATACGCTTCACCAGCACGCGATCATGTAACGGACGAATCTTCTGCATCTCTTATCTCCTTGAAGCCCAAAAATAGTTATTAAAACAGGTACTTTAAGAAACTAGGGTTCATCACTGCCTGTTGTGGAGTCAATATTAGCACTCATCAACGATGAGTGCTAATAATAGGGGCAAAATCCGGAAAATCAAGCTTGGACTAACTCGGCAGCTGTTCTGTTTTGTCTTGTAGAAAAACTACCAGCATCCTGATAAATACAATCAACTTATTGATTATATTTATAAAATATAGAATAAGATGATACGGGATTACCGCTGTGGATAAAAATGGACGGGTAAGACCGGAGTGAGTATCCTAAGCAACCCTGCGCCCTTAGCTCAGCTGGATAGAGCGTTGGATTCCGATTCCAAAGGTCAGAGGTTCGAATCCTCTAGGGCGCGCCACACCCACAATCGGCTTGGTCGTTCCCGCGCGGATCTGCGGTGAATCAACCTAAATGCTCGGTTGACCTAGGGCATAGAAACAGCCGCCTCGGGAAATACCCGAGAACGGCCATAAGAGATTCCTATTGAGCTGGCTGAGCCGGAATAACCAAGACGGTGTCGCCACCTGTTTTGCCGCGTTCGCCTTGCACACCTTCTGCGCCGGTTGCACCAGTGTTCCCGGTGGCACCAGTATCACCCTTCGGCGCCTGCTCCCCAGTTGCACCAGTAGCGCCTTGCGGTCCAGCTGGCCCAGGGACCGCGACCACAGTAGCCGGTGTGACAACGGTTGGTCTATCGCATGCATTCAATCCAAATACAGCTATTAGTGTTGCAAACAGTATCGAAAATCTCATGATAATTCCCCTATGTTAGGTAAAAAACTGTGCACGTTATTTGATTCTTCACATCGAAATAACCTATGCGTGACACGATTCTGTGCGATTAGCACAATGCGTGAAGGTAAGCGGGACTGATGTCCTGATCGCTTATATCGCCCCTGCCCGGATTATCCGCTTTAATTCCAGCCTGTCTGTGCACTGGCGCACATAAGGGAAACGGTGGGTGCCAACCTGTAGCAGGGTCGTTACAGCGCGAACCTGCGGTGAATCAATCTAAACGCTCGGTTGAGCCAGGGTATGGAAGGGGTCACCACGCGGAATATCTGAAAGCAAGCGATCGAATTCCAGTTTGACGACCGCGTAGCATTCACAGACGGCTTTTTCCAGGCCCGGGCGGTCGAGCACTTTGATGTGGCCACGACTGTAGCGGATCAGGCCGGTGCGCTGTAAATTTCCGGCCGCCTCGGTAACCCCTTCGCGGCGTACACCGAGCATGTTGGCAATCAGTTCCTGCGTCATGGACAACGAATCAGAAGACAAACGGTCGAGGCTTAACAGCAGCCAGCGGCATAGTTGCTGCTCGACTGAATGGTGCCGGTTGCAGACTGCGGTCTGAGTCATCTGCGTAATTAGCGCCTGCGTGTAGCGCAGCAACAGGCGCAGCACGGGTCCGCCACGGTTGAATTCGTTCATCAGCAGGTCTGCTTTCAGTCGATAGCCGTAACCTTCACTTTGAACGACGGCTCGACTGGGCGTGGTTCCACCGCCCATGAACAACGAAATGCCGAGTATTCCCTCATTGCCTACCACGGCTATTTCAGCCGATGCACCATCCTCTAGCACATAGAGTAGCGACACGATGGACGTGGTAGGGAAATACACGTACTCCTGAACCCCACCCGACTCGTAGAGAGCCACGCCGAGTTTCATCAGATTCAGTTCTAAATGGGGGAGCAGACGCTCAAACTCGGCAGTAGGCAGTGCCGCCAGTAGATGATTCTGGGTAGGATTATGTGGGGTCATCCGTGAGCCTCCTTAGGTACAGTTCCCTGCGCAAACTTCCGCTATTTTCAACACACTATCCGTTATTATTGTATCATACTAAAAAGCGTTTGTGCAATATCTGTAACAAGCCCATGTAAAAATAAATACTTCCAATTATGGTATCCTTCGCGACCAAAGTCTTAGCTCGGTCTACGCTAGATTCTGCAAGATTTAACCTTGAAACAGCCGGTATGACATTATTTTGAAAACGCTGATAGCATTACTGTGTCTTGCTCTATCTTGTGTTCTGCCTAATGCACACGCGGCAGATGCAAATGAGATAGTCGGATACTGGAAAGTAGAAAGCAACGAGGCCATTATTCACATCTACGCGCGCGATGGTAAATATTTCGGCAACATCGCGTGGCTACGCGATCCTGTGTACGGCACTAATGAGGGACAAGATTGGGCAGGCAAGCCTGTAGTGGATCGCAACAATCCGGATGCGAGCCAGCGCAACCGTCCAATACTTGGTTTGGAAATTCTCTCTGGCCTGATATTTGAAGATGACGAGGGCTGGGAAAACGGCAAGATTTACAATTCGGATGATGGACGCGTTTACCAGTGCAAGGTGTGGCTGGCTGATATTAAAACCCTGAAGTTTAGAGGATTTATTGGTATCCCACTACTAGGCAAGACCACCACTTGGACGCGTACTGCCATGTTCACGCCTCCCTGACCACAAAGAATTTCTTTCAAGCTTATGTCATGTTACCCAAGCTATTACCCATAATGCTACACCACCGCCTGCAGCAATTCCCGCTACGGCGAACAGCCATTTCCGCCGTGTGAGTATTGTAATGGACGCTAGTGAGATTGCGATTTGAATCAACGTCATCGCTTGTGCTAATTTATGGTGAGGTCGCATCAACCCATCGCTCTTTTCATCGGCCTTTTGAGACT
>JAYTIZ010000021.1:0-2082 GCA_043731445.1 Gammaproteobacteria bacterium
CCACTAATGCCATCAACCGCAGCATGGGGCTGGCGGATGCTTATCCTTTTGTGTTGTGCGCTGCAGCCCAGCAAAAACTGCTGTTTGTGCACGAGGTGATTACTGCGCAGGCCAATGTGGTAGAGCCGACACCTTAATCTCGCCTTATTCCCAATCAAACTTTGGCAAGTGGTTGAAAGCCTCACGCAGACCTTGGCGCCAGCTCTTTTGCAAGCGTTCGTAGTAAGGCGAATCGAGATTAAGTGTGAGCCGTTGTCCGAGCATTAAGCTGTCTTTGTGATAAATCGCAACTTCGATGGGCGGGCCGACAGACATATTGCTGCGCATCGTGGAGTCGATGGAAACCAGCGTGCAGCGGGCTGCATCTTCAAGGTTCAAGCTGCGTTCAATAACGCGGTCAAGAATCGGCTTTCCGTATTTACTTTCGCCTATCTGGTGATAGGGCGTTTCGGGTGATGCCCAGATGTAGTTGCCTTGTGGATAGATCATGTAAATTCCGTGTGCCTGCGTGCCGATCTGGCCACCCATAATAAAGGTAGCCTCGGAATTGAAGCCTGCATGCTGTAACGCATCAGCATGCTCTTTTTGCGCACGGCGGCTAATCTCACCGACATAGTTTGCGGCCTCAGACAGATATTTAACGCTGCGCAGGCTCGTCCTGGCTTCTGGATTATCCAGATCAATCTTGATTTGATTCACCACCTCTTGGGAAGTGGCGAGGTTGCCTGCTGTCAACAACATGAACAGGCGATCAGGGCTTGGTGTGAAGAGATGCATTTTGCTGGATACGGTCATGTAATCCACGCCAGCGTTAGTTCGCGAATCGGAGGCAAATACGATACCTGCATCCAAACTCACTGCGACACAATATGTCATGACTGCTGCCTAAGATTTGTTCGAGGTTTATTTTAAGCTGATATATTGCGATGATAGCATGCAGCAGAGTGAATTCGCAGTGCCGTATTCTGCGCGGGCCAGGGTTCCACCACAACTAATATAAGGAAAAGCCAGCCCATGCCAATTCGCTGGGAAGACTACCCGGTAACTGGTTTGTATGATGAACTGATTCGCGCCGCCGGTGACCCGCGCGATGTGGCGCGTCCGCTTTGCCGCTATCTGAGCGAACTCAAAGACAGTGAGATCCAGGCCCGCCGGTCTGCGGCCGAAGTCGCCATCTCTGTCATGGGCATCACCTTTACCGTATACGGCGAGGAAGGCGGTTCCATTGACCGCGCCTGGCCCTTCGACATCATTCCTCGCATCATCGCCAAGCGGGAGTGGGACACTATTGAAGCAGGTCTGAAACAACGCGTAACCGCCCTCAATATGTTCATCCATGATATTTATAACGACCAGCGTATTATCAAAGACGGTGTTTTTCCAGCAGATGTGCTGGCTACTTCTAAAAATTTTCTCAAGCAGTGCATCGGGGTTAACCCTCCGCTTGGCATCTGGGCACATATCTGCGGTTCCGATCTGGTACGCGACAAAGACGGCACGGTCTACGTGCTGGAAGACAACTTACGCGTACCTTCCGGTGTGTCTTACATGTTGGAAAATCGCCTGGTGACCAAGCGGGTGTTCCCGGATTTATTTGAAAATTACAACATCCTGCCCGTTGACGATTATCCCTCACAACTTTTCGATATGCTGACCTCACTATCCGCGCGCTCGGCCAAATGTCCAGAGGTCGCCGTACTGACCCCTGGCATTTACAATTCAGCGTATTTCGAACATGCCTACCTTGCCAGCCAGATGGGTACTGAGCTCGTCGAGGGAAGAGATTTGGTGGTGGGTGATGATGAGTGTGTTTATATGCGCACCGTGGATGGCCTGGCGCGCGTTGATGTAATTTACCGGCGCATTGACGATACATTTTTGGATCCCGAAGTATTCAATCGGGATTCAACGCTCGGTGTGCCAGGGCTATTTAACGCCTGGAAGAAGGGAAATGTGGCGCTTGCCAATGCGCCGGGTGCCGGCGTGGCCGACGACAAAGTAGTGTACACCTTCGTGCCCGCGATGATCCGTTATTATCTGGATGAGGACGCTATTCTACCTAACGTTCCCACGCATCTGTGC
>JAYTIZ010000022.1:0-8639 GCA_043731445.1 Gammaproteobacteria bacterium
CTGGGCTAGATCACTTTTGCAGCAGTACCCATCATTTTACGTTCGCGCTGGAATACCACGATCGAGGCGATGCGCAGGGTGCTCAAAACAAGCAGCAGGGCACTCAGGGCGTAGATTTCGTCCGGTGTAATCGTGTGCTCAAATAGCTTGATCATGATCTCACGCAGCACGAAGACAATGCCTGCGTCCACGATGAAGGTCATACGCAAACGGTGCGTGGTGAAGTAATCCATCAGCGAACGCGACAGCTCGATCAAGATGAACAGCGTCAATACATCTGAGATGATATGTTGATATTCGCTGGCGACATCCTTGGTGACGATAAGTTCGGCCAACGTCAGAAATAACAGGCACACGCCGATGATGATGCCAAGGATAATAAACAGCAACATGACGGTAAGTACCGCGCCGATGATCTTGTCGAATAGCTGCAAAAGATTAAATTTATTTTTGATCATCAGAGACTCCGATTAGCTAGCTTTTGATGCCGATTTTGGTTTCCGTGCCGTTGCGCAGATTTTGAATATTGCTGCGGTGACGCCAGATCAGCAGTGCGGTCATGATCGCTGCGGCGATTTGATAAGCCGCAGAGAAACCAAACCAGTACATGTATAAAGGTGACAGCAGCGCCGCAAATAACGCCGCCAGCGACGAGAGCCGCGACAGCGCGGCGATGATCAGCCAGGTTGCGATGCATGCGAACCCGACTTGCCAGGAAAGCCCCAGCAGTACGCCCAAGGACGTTGCTACGCCTTTGCCGCCACGGAAGCCGAAAAATACCGGGTACAGATGTCCAAGAAACGCAGCCAGCGCGACCCCAGCCAGTAATGTGCTGGAAGCATCAAGACTTGTTGCCACCAGCACGGGGATCAGACCTTTAAGCATATCGCCCAACAGTACGACCGCGGCCACCCACCGGGTGGTCAGGCGCAACACATTTGTGGCACCCGGATTGCCGGAGCCTTCAGTACGTGGATCAGGCAGGCCCAGTACCCGACACACTACAATAGCCGTAGAGAACGAGCCTAGCAGGTAGGAAAATAACAGTAAGCCAATGCTAAACATATTATTATTGGAATCGCTTATGCGCCTCAGGTCAAGACATACTCGAGCTGCATTATACCGTTTGGGATAGCAGAAGGTAACGCAACATTATGGACATCATTTACTTGCATGATTTACGCATTGCTACCGTGATCGGTGTATACGATTGGGAACGGCGTGTAAAACAGACCGTTATTTTCGATCTGGATATGGCCGCTGATATCCGCAAAGCCGCTGCTACGGATAGTATCGCCGACACGCTTGATTATAAAGCAGTGGCGAAACGGCTCATTGAATTTGTCGGCGATAGCCAGTTTCAGTTAGTGGAAACGCTTGCCGAACGAGTCGCCGAGATTGTGCTGAATGAATTCAATATCACCTGGTTGCGGCTGAAAGTGAACAAGCGCGGTGCGGTACGCGGTGCGGTGGATGTGGGTGTCATCATCGAGCGTAGTAGAAGCGCTTGATATGACGCAGGTCTATATCAGCGTCGGCAGCAATATCGAGCGCGAGCATAATATCCGTTCTGGTCTCGCTGCATTGCGTGAGCGTTTTAAGGATGTAGTCGTATCTTCTATTTACGAAAGTAAAGCGTATGGCTTTGTGGGAGATAACTTCTACAATCTGGTCGTGGGCTTTGATACAACGGAAGAGTTGCATACGTTAGCCTCACATCTGCAAGACATCGAAGACCAGCATGGCCGTATCCGCACCGGCCCGCGCTTTTCTTCACGTACCCTAGATCTCGATTTATTGCTTTACGGCGACCGAGTATCGCACGAGCCGGGCTTGACGTTGCCGCGCCCCGAAATAATGAAGTATGCGTTCGTGTTGTTACCGCTGTCCGAAATCGCCGGACAACACATGCACCCACTTAACGGCAAGACCTATTTAGAACTTTGGCAGAGCTTCGACAAAACGGGGCAAGAACTCTGGCCAGTGGCAACGGTTGCTTAAACAGACTACTACATCTCCACAATAGATTTAAACCCACCGTAGATCATGCGTCTGCCGTCAAAAGGCATTGCCTTCCCGTCCATCATCGCTGTAAGACGGGGATCTGCCATAACCTTCTTAAGGATATGATCTCGTTGCGCTCGCGATTTATAGATAATCCACGAAAACACAACAAGCTCGGTAGATTTTAATTTCACGCTTTGTGGGAATGAAGTAGTTTTGCCCGGTTTGACATCATCAGCAATGCATTCGATGTACTCAAGTGCGCCGTGTTCCCGCCAAACCTTACCTGCTATCCGAGCGATTTTGCGATAGGCGGCGAGATTCTTTTTAGGTAATGGTATAACAAATCCGTCAACGTACCTGGCCATGATATATCTCCTCTAGCATTGTTAGTGAATTTACGATGTACTCTAACTGCTTATCGAACGTCCGCCATCCACAGTAATCACCTGTCCAGTAATATACTGTGCATCGCGGATGAGAAATAAAACGGTAGTAGCGATATCGCTGGGCTGGCCTTGGCGTTTCAGAATTACGCGCGAAACGATGCGCTGTTTGGTCACGTCGTCCATGTCTTCCGGCCAGAGAATCGCACCCGGTGCGACAGCATTGACGCGCACCTGTGGGCCCAGTTCGCGAGCCAGTGCTTTGGTCAACATGATGAGCCCGGCCTTGGCGGCGCTATAAACCGGATACGATTTGAGCGGGCGTTCGCCGTGGATGTCCACTAGATTGATGATGCAACCGTGTTGTTCAGCCAGCGCACGCGCGGCCGCCTGAGCCACAAAAAAAGGCGCCTTGAGATTGCTGCCGAGCAGGTCGTCCCATTGTGCTTCGGTGACTGCGCCGACAGGCGTCGGGTAAAAGCTTGAGGCGTTGTTGACGACGACATCAAGCCGCCCCCAGGTCTTGACGGCTTCCTGAACCATGCGGGTGATTTTGGCAGTGTCCAGCAAATCGGCCTGGACGAGTGCCACGGAGTCGGGACGCACGGCGTTCAACTTTTCTTGCAGTGCATGGGCAGCCTGCTTGGACTGGCGGTAATGCACCACCAGCCGCATACCCTGAGCATGCAGAGTTTCGGCGATGACTGCCCCCACGCGTTGTGCTGCGCCGGTGAGCAGCGCTACTTTGCCGGTGAGTTCCCCTGTATTATCCTGCATGCAATCTCCTTTTCAGACCTGATAGCCTACTCCAAAATACCGGCGCGCAGAATAATCTTCCATGATAAACAGTGACAGCCATTCTCTCGATTTGCCCGCACCAGATGCCATAGCCAGCGCCCATAGCCAGCGTCTGGCCGGGTTGATTCACAGCGAGATTGCGGCCGCTGGCGGGCAGATCAATTTTGCGCGCTACATGGAGCTTGCGCTCTATGCGCCGGGCCTGGGCTATTACAGCGCAGGCGCGCAAAAATTTGGTGAGCAGGGTGACTTCATTACCGCGCCGGAACTCTCACCTTTATTTGCACGCTGTCTGGCGCGCCAATGTCAGGAGATATTGTGCGAGCTTCAGCAGGGCGACATTCTTGAAGCCGGGGCGGGCTCAGGTATTCTAGCCGCTGATCTGCTAAGCGAATTACAACGACTAGCCTGTCTACCCGAGCACTATTTTATTCTGGAGCTCAGTGCTGAATTACGCGTACGTCAGGAGAAATTGCTCAGGGAAAAAGTTCCCGAACTGTTTGACCGTATCGTGTGGCTAGAGCGTTTACCACCGCACGGATTTCGCGGCGTCGTTATCGCCAATGAGTTGCTGGATGCCATGCCTGTGCATCGCTTCCAGATAGAAGACCAGGGCGCGCGCGAACTTTATGTAGCGAGTGAGAAGAATAAATTTGTCTGGCGCATGGACTCGTTGAGTGAGCCTGCCTTGCGTCAACGCATCCAGACCATTGCTAGTATGTTACAAGAACAGGATGAGTTGCTTCAGGCTGGCTATCAATCGGAAATCAATCTTGCTGCGGAAGCGTGGCTTGCCAGTATTGCCGCGTTGCTTGAGACTGGAGTTGTGCTGATCATTGATTACGGTTTTCCGCAGCGCGAGTATTACCATCCGGATCGCAGCATGGGTACGTTGATGTGCCACTACCGTCACCGTGCGCATGGCGATCCGCTCATCTTGCCGGGTTTGCAAGACATCACCAGCCATGTGGATTTCACCGCGTTGGCGGAGGCGGGATGTGGCGCAGGTCTCGACCTTTCCGGCTATACCACCCAGGGCCATTTTCTGCTCGGTTGCGGTTTGACGGAGATCGCAGAAAACATAGCTGCGCCTGATATGCGTCAACATCTGGAAACGGCGCAGCAGATTAAAAAACTGACCTTACCCAGCGAGATGGGCGAGCTGTTCAAGGTCATCGCCTTCACGCGCGGCGTCGAGACCTCGCTTTGCGGATTCAGCCTGCACGATGCGCGCGGCAGGTTGTAAAGGCTATTTGTGAAGACAGGGCTTGTGATTTAGGCAGGCCGCCTCCATAGTTGGGGTAGTACACGAATCTATCGGGAGAAAATCATGCGTAAAAGTCTGCTTATCAGCTTGCTATTCCTTACCTCATTATTGGGCGGTTGTGGTTATAACACCCTGCAATCCAGCGACGAGCAGGTTAAAGCAGCCTGGTCTGAAGTGCTGAACCAATATCAGCGGCGTGCTGATCTTGTGCCTAACCTGGTCAATACCGTCAAGGGTTTTGCTGCCCAAGAGAAAAGTGTGCTAACCGAAGTGACGGAAGCGCGTGCGCGCGTGGGTTCCATCCAGGCCACGCCAGAACTGGTCAACGATGAGCAAGCCTTTGCAAAATTTCAGGCGGCGCAAGGCGAGTTGACGAGCGCATTGTCGCGCTTGTTAGTAGTATCGGAAAACTATCCGCAGTTAAAATCGGACGCCTCGTTTCGCGATCTACAAGCACAACTGGAAGGTACCGAGAACCGCACTACGGTGGCACGTAATCGCTACATTCAGGCCGTTCAGGAATATAACGTTACGGTGCGCTCTTTCCCGGGTAATCTAACGGCAAAAGTATTTGGTTTTAAGGTCAAACCGAATTTCACCGTGGAAAATGAACAAGTCATTTCCAAACCCCCTACGGTTGATTTTGGCAGCCCTGCTCCCGCCGCGAAATGATGCGTAAGCTATGGGCAACACTGCTGCTATGCTTTGCGTTGGCAGCATTAGCCCATGCCGAGCTTGCGGTGCCGCCGCTCACAGCGCGCGTCATGGATTTAACCGGCACGCTCTCTGCGCAAGAAAAAGCGAGTCTTGAGCAAACCCTGCAAGCCTTAGAGGCAGAAAAGGGGAGCCAGATTGCTGTACTCATTGTTTCTACCACGCAACCCGAAGTCATTGAGCAATATTCGCTGCGTGTTGCCGAGCAATGGAAGCTAGGGCGCAAAGGCGTGGATGACGGTGCTTTGTTATTGGTTGCCAAAGATGATCGAAAAATGCGTATTGAGGTGGGTTACGGTCTGGAAGGCGCGCTGAATGACGCTACGGCCAAGCGCATCATCGCAGAAATTATCACACCCTACTTTAAAAACGGTGATTTCTTCACCGGTATTCAGGCCGGTGTTCAGGCCATGGTAAAGGTGGTAGAGGGTGAGCCTTTACCCGTTCCGAAACCAAAACCAAAATCGGAATCAACCGGAACATCGTTTGGTCAGTGGTTACCGCTGGCTTTTATACTGGGTTTTTTTGTCGCACCACTGCTGCGTCGCGGTATTGGCCGCTTTCCTGCCAGCTTGGCCGCTGGCGCGCTGACAACAGGCTTTATCTGGTTTTTAGCGGGTTCGCTAGTCATCGCAATTATTATTGGAATCCTGACTTTATTATTTAGCCTGTTCAGCGGTATTGGCTCCGGGTTGGGAGGAGCAGGCCGAGGCGGGTATTACGGGGGTGGTCTCGGGGGCGGCGGTGACGGAGGGTTTAGCGGTGGAGGCGGCGGCTTTGGTGGTGGTGGTGCGTCGGGGGATTGGTAAATGCTGATGCGTTGGATAAAACATTTATGCAGTGGCCGTTGGCAAGTACGGCGTACCTTTCCGGCAGCCACCATGCAGGCCATTGAGTCTGCGATTCGTGACGCTGAGCTAACCCATCGGGGAGAAATTCGTTTTGCCGTGGAAGCCGGGCTGGATAGTGTACCCTTGCTGCGAAATCAAACCGCGCGTGAGCGCGCTATCGAAGTATTTTCCCATCTGCGTGTTTGGGACACGCAGCACAATAACGGCGTGCTGGTCTACCTGTTACTTGCCGACCGTGATGTTGAGATCGTCGCCGACCGCGGCATACATGCGCAGGTAGGAACAGACGGTTGGGAGAAAATCTGCCGAGAAATGGAAACGGCGTTTCGCAAAGACCACTTCGAGGAAGGCGTGGTGCAGGGAATAAAATCCATCAGCGCACATCTCAAAAAGCATTATCCCCAAAGCCCTGACGACATTAACGAGCTGCCTGACGCACCGGTCGTGATCTAATCCTGCTTGGCCGCTTGGGCGATGGCCTGTACACGCAGTTTATGAAGTGCCTGAGCAATAGCTTCACCCTGAAGTCCTGCGGCGACCAGGGGTGCAGTTGCTACGCTGTTATAGGCATGCAATGCGGCGCGGAATATCCCCGCTTGCGGATAAGGTCTTTGCTCAAAACCGGTGCGGCCACGTGCATCGGCTTCGCAGGCTAACAGAAAAAACTCGAAGCGTTCCGGACGGCGCACGGCATCGAGTGCTTCCAGTATTTCCAAGGTAGTGTCAGGCTGCAACTCTGCGGCACGATGACAGTTCCCATGATATTTTGCGACCAGCACGGCGAGATCGCGGTAGTCGTTGGGTACACGGAAGCGCCCGCATAATTCTTTTACCAATGCCACGCTGCGTTGCTCATGCCCATGATGGCTCGGCCATGCTTCCGGTGGCGTTGTCCCTTTTCCCAGGTCGTGTAATAAAGCGGCAAAACGCACACGCGGATCAGGCGAAAGCTGCGTGGCTTGATCTAACACCAGCATGACATGCACGCCGGTATCTATCTCCGGGTGGTGTTGCGCGGGTTGTGGTACACCATACAGCTGGTCGAGTTCGGGAAAAAGATGCGCCAGGGCACCGCACTCGCGCAGCACAGAAAAAAAACGCGCCGGACGTTGTTCGCCTAAGGCGCGCTCCAGTTCAGCCCACACCCGCTCTGGCACCAGCGCGTCCACTTCGCCGTTACCCACCATGTGACGCATGAGCGCCAACGTTTCTTCGGCGACCTCGAAATCTACAAAGCGCGCAGCAAAGCGCGCAACACGCAGAATGCGGACGGGATCTTCGCTGAAGGCTGATGATACGTGGCGCAATATTTTATTGCGCAAATCGGCGCTGCCGTTGAAGGGGTCAATGAGCGTACCGTCTTCTGCTTCAGCGATCGCGTTGATGGTTAAATCGCGGCGTTGTAAATCTTCGTTGAGCGTGACCTCAGGCGAGGCATGGACACTGAATCCCTTGTAGCCCGGTGCGGTTTTGCGTTCGGTGCGGGCGAGGGCATATTCCTCATGCGTAGCGGGGTGTAAAAACACCGGGAAATCGGCGCCGACTAACTTAAAGCCGCGTGCCTCCATCTCGGTCGGCGTGGCGCCAACGACTACCCAATCGCGATCTTTGACAGGCAGACCCAGCAATCTGTCACGCACTGCGCCACCGACTTGATAGATTTGCATGACCGAGTTAGCTATCCATCACTTGTAGTACGCCTTGTTGCGGTAATCGTTGTAGTGGTCTTTGCTGTGCTGCGCGCGCAGATAGCTGGGCACAACGGTTTCCAAAGCGGTGGGCTGGACGCCAGACCAGGCTGGGAAATTATCGCCTGGGCAGATGCAGTCCACTTGCAGAGAAAGATAATTATCGTACGAGAAGGGCTTGCCGGGCAGCCATTCAAACACGCGTCCCTGCAAGCGGGAGAGTGCATTGCCAAGTCCGATGATGTTGCGGCGTAGTCCAAGCGTCTGCGTTGTGTACTCGACCAACTGTTTCAGAGTGTATGTTTGAGGCCCACATAGATCATAACGCTGACCAAAGCTGGTTGGGTGGTTCAGCGCGCGTGTGAAAGCCAACGTCACATCGTCTACATACACCGGTGCGAAGCGCGCCTCTGGGCAGGCCAGCAGGAAGATAGCCGGAATTTTTTTCAGCAACGCTGCGAAGCGGTTAAAAAAACTGTCATCGGGTCCAAAAATCACTGAAGGGCGGAAGCTAGTAACGTGCAAACCCTGCGCTGCATGCACTATGTTTTCACCTTCACCCTTGCTGCGCAAATAATGGCTAGGGCCTTTGTCTGCATCCGCATTGAGTGCGCTCATGTGCAGCAGGCGCTGCACACCGGAAGCCAGGCAGGCTTGTACCACCTTGCGCGAAAGTTCGACATGCATCTGCCGGAAGCCTTTGCCCTTGCGGCCTTTTTCGTTAAGTATACCGACCAGATTAATCACAGCATCACATCCGCTAAACACTTTGCTCAGCACCGCTACATCATGGATGTCGGCTTCGGTCACGCTAAGCGTAGGCAAGACCAGCAAATCACGATGCCGCTCACGATGACGGGTTAATATCCGCACTCGATAGCCTGCCGCGGTCAAGCGGTTAATGAGGTTGCGCCCGACAAATCCGGTGCCC
>JAYTIZ010000023.1:0-20097 GCA_043731445.1 Gammaproteobacteria bacterium
CAAACGCAGGGTTTGGAATTACTTGAGCGTAATTACCGCTGCATGCACGGTGAAATTGATCTCCTCATGCGGCATCACAAAAGCATCGTATTTGTCGAGGTGCGTTACCGGCGCAACGCGGGTTTTGGCGGTGGTGTGGAAAGTGTGGATCAGCGCAAACGCGCGCGACTTATCGCCACGGCTTCGCACTATCTGCAACAAAACCGGCGTGCCGCCAGAAGCCCGTGCCGCTTTGATGTCGTCGCCATCGCACCTGGTGCGGCCGACGACACTATTGAGTGGATACAAAATGCTTTTGAAGCGTGACGGACTAGCATGGACTTGATTAAACGCATCCAGCAAAACTTCAACGACAGCATCAAGGTCAAGCAGCAGTCGCTTGTGCCGCTTGCTCCGGTCATAGCACAGGCCGCAGAGACGCTGACGCACTGTCTGTTGCAAGAGCGTAAAGTATTGAGTTGCGGTAACGGTGGCTCGGCAGGGGATGCTCAGCATTTTTCCTCTGAGATGTTGAATCGTTTCGAGAGAGAGCGGCAGGGTTTACCCGCGATCGCACTGACGACCGACAGTTCAACAATCACCTCCATCGCTAACGACTATCAGTTCGCCGACATCTTCTCGCGGCAAATCCGGGCGCTGGGGCGCGAGGGTGATATACTCCTGACCATCAGCACCAGTGGAAACTCAGCCAATATTTTAAGTGCGATTGATGCGGCACACGAACGCGCCATGCACGTCATTGCGTTGACGGGACGTAATGGAGGAGAAGTTGCTTCACTATTGGGGGATAAGGATGTGGAAATCCGCGTGCCCGCTGAATCCACAGCGCGCATTCAGGAAGTCCACTTGTTAATTATTCATTGTCTGTGCGATCTCATTGATTGCCAGCTACTTGGAAAGGAGAACTAAGCTTATGGATACCAAAATATATTTCATCGCAATCTCATTAACGCTGGCGACAGCGTTGCAAGCCTGTGTTCCGCTCGTCGTCGGTGCTGCGGCCACGGGTGTTTCGGTTGTGCATGACCGGCGTACCGCAGGTGCCGTCCTTGACGATCAGTCCATCGAAATTAAGGCACGCAGTGCTCTGAACGCCGATAAAGAAATTTACGACCAGACGCACAATAATGTAACTAGCTACAACGGCATCGTATTGATCACCGGTGAGGCGCCCAGCGAAGGTCTGCGTAACCGCATTGCAGACGTCGTGCGCCCGCTCGACAAGGTCAGAACAGTGCATAATGAAATGGTTATTGCCGCTCCCAGCTCGCTCAGCGCACGCAGCAGCGACACGCTGCTTACGGGCAAGGTCAAGAGCCGCTTGATCGGCACCAAAGATATTGACTCAACCCGCATCAAAGTCGTTACCGAAGGCGGTGCAGTCTTTTTGATGGGAGTGGTGACGCATGGCGAAGCCGATACCGCGACGGAAATAGCACGCACGACCGACGGCGTACAGCGTGTGGTGAAAGTGTTTGAGTATGTAGAGGGTTAGGCTGCAAAAGATCACCCGCTCATCTGAGCGACCACCGCAGCACAGCTACGCCCCCATGTTAAAGTGCGATACACTACGTGTCTCTCATTTTAACAAGGGGCGTAGCTCAATCTGCACCCCGTTAGGCCGCGATGTCGTCACTGTTTGCCGAGCAGTCCTTCCTACTACAGGCGTTTCCGACGCTTGGCCACGGTGTGATGCTTGGGATCAATCGCATTGGTCAAGTTCTGATTGTGTCTGCTGTGGTGATGGCTTTCTATCAGGAGAGCCTGATGAGACTCGTTCCGCGCTGGCTTCAGACTTCTGCAAACTCCATTCGCAATCTCGCGGCTGCAATTGGTTGGCGCTGGGCTAAAGGCGACGTTGGTTTAGAATTTCCTCCGGAGATTTCACCAACCCATGAGAAGTTTCGTGAGGACGTTGAGATCGGCAAGCAACTTCGCCTATCTACTGTCGTCTTGGGAGCGCTCCTATGGTTTTGGGGCCGAGGTCCTTTGGGGTGGTAACTTTCCCCTTTGAAGTCGCTTGGCGTGGAGTTACGGTCTGGTGGGAGATTCAGTGGACTCTCTCTTCAGTGCTAACGACGCTTGAGGCTAGCGCGTTGCATTTTCTTGGCTTCCTCCCACTGCTCTTACTCGGTATTGTCTTATGCACGATCGTTGCAAGACCTTACGCGTACGTCCTTTCTTGCGTAGCCGAGCGACTCTCCCCTGGCCACATTAAGGCGGCGATCTTTACAGTTCTAGCGATAGGTTCCCTGCTCGTCCTTGTTGCAACATAATTC
The DNA here is from genome assembly GCA_043731445.1 of Gammaproteobacteria bacterium. Classification (GTDB taxonomy): domain Bacteria; phylum Pseudomonadota; class Gammaproteobacteria; order SURF-13; family SURF-13; genus JAYTIZ01. The sequence goes on from JAYTIZ010000023.1 coordinate 2,280, forward strand.
GCTTCCTAGCGGAATGCGCCACGCGCCACTTAACGGATGCGACTTGACGAATTCGGGAGGAACGATGACGCTAACTACTGATTGAAATGGACTAAGCTGAAAGCTTGCTGCTAGCAACGTAACTAAGTCACTAATTTCAGCTTTGGTTTATTCGGTTTATCCGCAGCGGGTTTATTGGGGCCACTGCTACTTTCATATTCGTTAAACACCATACCCTGACCATTTTCCTTGGCGTAAATGGCGAGCACCGCGGTGATGGGCACGCTGACAAAGGTTGCGACGCCGCCAAACCGGGCGCTGAAGGTGATGACGTCATTGCCAAGCTCCAGGTTGTGCACAGCGGACGGGCTGATGTTCAGAATCACCTTGCCGTTTTGCACGTATTGCGCGGGGACGTTTACGCCCGGCCCCAAAGTGTTGACTAATAAATGCGGGGCGAGTTGGTTATCGAGGATCCACTCGTAGATGGCGCGGATCAGATAAGGGCGGCTGGAAGTCATGTCTGGCCCGGCCGGAGGATGAGTGTTGTCGCGTTTCATGCTGCGTTAGGAGCGCATTTCGCGCTCGGCCTCGGTGAGGCTGGTCCTGAAACCTTCGCGGACGAATATCCGCTGCGCGTATTTCTGGATGGCCTTGGTTTGCGGGGGAAGCTCGATGCCATAGTACGGCAGCCGCCAGAGAATCGGTGCGATGGTACAGTCCACCAGAGATAGCTCGTCACTCATAAAAAAAGTCTTTTGTCCAAACAGCGGTGTGCTGGCCGTCAGGCTGTCGCGCAAGGCTTTGCGGTTTTTGTTAATTTTAGCCCGCTCGTTATCCGTATTGCTGATTTCTTCCAGCATGTGGTACCAATCTTTTTCGATGCGATGCAGCATGAGCCGCGCTCGTGCCCGTGCCACGGGATCCACCGGCATCAGTGGCGGATGGGGGAAGCGTTCATCGAGATATTCCATAATGATACTGGAATTATAAATGACCACATCGCGGTCTACCAGTGTGGGCAAGGTCTGGTAGGGATTGAGGTCTATCAGGTCTTCCGGCAGATCGTCGGGATCAACGTTGAGCACATCTACGCTGATATTTTTCTCCCCCAGCACCATGCGGGTGCGATGGCTGAACGGGCAGGTACTTCCCGAATAAAGTGTCATCACCGCCTTTCTATTAATCACTAGTGACACGGGGTCTCCGATCCTTTATGTTATTGATTAAGATCATATTAATTGTTGTGAAGCGGAATATGTCTGGCACCTGGCCAAGCATATTGATTCGGTAAATCCCGTGCTGTCCTAGTGTGGAAGGTGGGCCCCTTGGTGGGGTGATTTTGTATTTAGAGTTGGGGGAGTATAGCGCATAAGTCCTTAGTTTATGCGTAGTTAGCCCGCTTAATTTTTGAAGCCTTGACAGCCTTCTTAGACCTAGTTTAGGATTCGAAAGCCTGTGCGGAGACATTTGCAGGACTGTTTCACGAATATGGCGCAGCGCGGGTGTGGTTAAACGTGCAGCGCTATTGTGAAAAAGCCTGATACGGTGGCATACTCCAAAATTCATGGTGTGATACTGATAAAGCGGCATTAGCGAGTCACTAAATAGAGCAACGGTGCCACTTAAACAGTTTGCAGTTATTACTAAAAACTAAACTAACAAAAAACTCTGACCGGACTTGCGTCTGATCATGTGAAGCTTGCGCAGTTGGGATGACGTGTGGGGATTATTGAATGAAACGACACACTTGGTTTTGTCAGAAGGGCGCAAGCTAACACTATGAATAACATGTCTCGACGCTGGTTACTCTTGCCGTTAAGTTTGGTTATTGCAGGTATGCTCTCATGGGTGGCCTGGGTAGTGGCCGCAGAGGGTGACAGCAAGCCCTTGACTACCACTGTTGCCGCTGAAGGCAGCTTCAAGCCCGGCATTCCGCCTGAAGGAACCTACGAGGGCAAGGACGTCGTCCAGCCTATCGAATTTCCCCACGACATTCATACCAAAATAAACAAGATCAACTGTCTTTACTGCCACACCTACGCGCGGCGCAGTAAAGTGGCGGGCATTCCACCCACCAGTAAATGCATGGGTTGCCATCGCATCATTGCGACTGATAAACCGCGCATCCAGAAACTTACCGAATATTGGGAAAAACGTCAGCCCATTCCCTGGAAAAAGGTGCATGACGTGCCTGATTTCGTGCACTTTACGCACGAAAAGCACCTGAAGAGATTTATCTTCGATGATCCCAAGGTGAGCGAGAATTTGAGTGTGGATACGGTTGCACCGGTGTGCGCGTACTGCCACGGCGATATGCGCGAAAGGACTGTCGCGAAAAAGGTTAAGCCGTTAACGATGGGCTGGTGTGTGGCCTGTCATAAGGCGAATGGCGGTCCGGGCGATTGTTGGAAGTGTCATAAATAAAATAACTACGGGTAGCCTGACATGAGTTTTTTAGAACTAAACCGCAGAGACTTCCTGAAAGTGATGGGCTGGAGCGCCGCTGGCACTACGCTCGCCGGTTGTGATTTGCCGACGACCGTCACGCTTGAAGAGGGTGTGGAAGATGTGGTTGCCTATCTTTCTCCTCAGGAATATGCGATTCCGGGCGTGGGAGTGTGGTTTGCTTCAACTTGTCTGCAATGCCCGAGTACCTGCGGCATCTACGGCAAAGTGCGCGAAGGTCGTGCGCTGAAGCTGGAAGGTAACCCCGATTCACCCATGAATCATGGCAAGCTCTGCCAGATGGGCCAGGCGGGTGTGCAAGGTCACTATAATCCTGACCGCTTGACGCGTCCGCTGCTTAAAAAGGATGGCAAACTTGTTCCTATCAGCTGGGATGAAACCTGGCAACTGATCCAGCAAAAAGTCGGCCCCGCTGCCGCTATGCAAGGCGCGCGTTTTGCCTGGGTCACCGGCACAGTGAGTGGTCATCAGGCGGTGCTGCTCAACTCGCACTTGCAGACCATGAGTTCGGAAAACCATTTTGTTAATGAAGTGATTGCCCCTTCGGTACTGCGCGCTGTGCAACAGGATCTATTGGGCGAGGCCATGCCACGTCTGGACATGGATAAGGCCAACCTCATCCTCTCCTTTGGTGCTGATTTCCTTGGCTCCTGGGTTGCACCGCTGCACTTCTCCACCGAATACGCTAAATTCCGCAGCGCACCGCGCGGTATCCTGGTTCAGGTTGAACCCAAGATGACGCTCACTGGCTCCAATGCCGATTTGTGGGTGGCCATCCGCCCCGGCACCGAAGGCGTGCTAGCGCTGGGAATTGCAAACGTGCTGCAACAGCAAGGCGCAGAAATACCTGCGCAGATGATTGAAATCCTCGCCGACTATGAGCCGGCGAAAGTGGCCGAAATCACCGGCGTATCAGCGGAGCGTATTGGCCACATTGCCGCGCTGCTCAAAAAACATTCTCCTAGCCTGGTATTAGCGGGTGCACCAGTAGAGGGTCATGCGCATGGTTACGCGGCTAGCGCTGCAGTGCTCATGCTTAATGTCATCCTGGGCAATATTGGCACCACAGTTCTTTCCAGTGGTGATTTTCCTTTCCCGCAACTGCTTGCCAAGACCGGCAGCACCAAAGATTTATTGGCCTTTGCGGAGATGGCGAACAATAAGGCGCTGGATGTCGCGTTTTTCTATAACACCAATCCAGTTTATACCGCGCCCGCCTATCTAAAGTTGAATGAAGCCATCCAGAATATTCCGTTCAAGGTAGCCTTCTCCCAATTCCCGGACGAGACCACGCTAGCGGCCGATCTGATCGTGCCAGTGTCATCGTTCCTGGAGGATTGGGGCACGCACGTTGGCGATTATCAGCCGGAACAGAATGTTATTCACGTGCAGCAACCGCTGATGGAACGGCTTTACCCAAATACGGTTGGCCTAGGTGATTTATTGATCCAGTTGTTGAAGCCGTATGAGCCTGCCAAGTATGAGGTGTTGAACGACTATTACACGTATCTCAAGAGCGCTGTTGCAGCGCTGCCTGCCGAATTCAAAGATGCAAGCCTGACCGAAGATCAGTTCTGGGATCAGACGCTGCAAACCGGTCTTTTAAAAGTGGCGGCTCAAGCCAAAGACTTGCAGGTCAATGCGCTTGATATTCAGCTCCCCGAACAGGCGACGGACACGACGTATCCCTTGCACCTGGTTCCCTATGCGCAGCTGGGTTTGTGGGATGGCCGCCATGCCAATCTGCCGTGGCTGCAGGAAGCGCCGGATCAGATCAGCAAAGTGGTATGGGACACGTGGGCTGAGCTTCATCCCACTACGGCCACCAAGCTGGGCATCGAGCAGGGCGATCTGCTGGAGATTACGTCAGAACAAGGCTCCATCCAGGCCAAGGCCTACATCTTTAAGGGTATCCACCCTGATGTCATCGCCGTGCCCATGGGGCAAGGGCACGAAGAGTATGGCCGCTATGCTAAGGGTCGCGGTGCCAATCCGCTCAAGATTCTTAACCCTGTCACTGATGCCAAGACTGGCCAGTTAGCCTTGTACGCCACGCGCGTGAAAGTGACTAACAAGGGCGCACAGGATCAACTGGTGATAGAAGGCCATGGTCATACAGACCAACTAGGACACAAGCTGGTCGACACTATTTCCACAGCGCAATTTGACAGTACGGAAGGGGCCTAAGTTATGTCGATGCAGAATTTATTGGATAACTGGTCGCAGTACCGTAAGGGTGTTGAAGAAGGCGGCTTCCACCACTACGAACATCGCTGGGCCATGACGATAGATCTTAATGCGTGCATCGGCTGCAACGCCTGCTCTACCGCATGCTATGCCGAAAATAATCTGGCTGTGGTAGGCAAGGAACGCTATGCCAAAGGGCATTACATGCACTGGATGCGCATCGAGCGTTACTGGGACGAGAGTCCGGAAAAAGAATTTTATGACCAGGGTGCCAGCTTCCTGCCCATGCTATGTCAGCAGTGCGGTGCCGCCCCGTGCGAGCCGGTTTGTCCGGTCGTCGCTACCTACCATACGCCTGACGGTCTGAACGCCCAGGTGTATAACCGCTGTATCGGTTCCCGCTACTGCAGTAACAACTGTCCGTACCGTGTGCGCTATTTCAATTTCTGGTCGTACTACGAATCTGCCTGGCCGGAACCGCTCAATATGCAGTTGAATCCGGATATTACCGTGCGCGATAAAGGCGTCATGGAAAAATGCACTTTTTGCGTACAGCGCATCCGCGTCGCGAAAGACAAGGCTAAGATGGAAAACCGCAGAGTTAAAGATGGCGAATTCACTACCGCCTGCGCGCAGGCCTGTCCGACCAATGCTATTGTGTTTGGTGACCAGATGGATCCCGACAGCAAAGTGTCTGCGTTATGGGCCAAGCATCAAGTCAAGCGCGTCACCGGCCAGAAAAAAGAGAACCCTGAGCTACGCGGTTATCGCGTATTAGAAGAACTCAATACGGATCCGTCCATTATGTATATGGAACGGGTGCGCGACAGCTTGACGGTTTAGGTGAGACAGGCATGAAAGACATTCACGATCACGATAAAGATATCCGCGAAGATATCGCCTGGGCGCAGATCAATACCGACATTCTGCGCAGCATGCAAAACCCGCGCATGGGCTATTGGATTACGGTCTTCGTATGCCTGGGGCTTTTAGCTTTGATGGTAGCGGCCGAGATATTCCAATATACCACCGGCATGGGCGTGGCCAAAAACCATCCGCACATGTGGAACCTCTACATCGCCACCTTCATCTTCTGGATCGGCATGAGCCACTCCGGCACTCTGCTTTCGGCCATCCTGCATATCGTGCATGCCGATTGGCGCAAGCCGATTTACCGCTTCGCCGAGGCCATGACCACCTTCTCGTTGATGACCGCGCTGCTGTTCCCGGTAATCCATCTGGGCAGGTTGTGGAATTTCTACTGGGTCATCCCGTACATTCCATCGCGTGGCACCTGGCCTAATTTCCGTTCCCCATTATCCTGGGATGGTTTTGCCATCCTGACCTACCTGAGTTCTTCGGCGCTTTTCCTGTTCGTCGGGATGATCCCGGACTTGGCGATTTGCCGCGACAACACCAAGGGTTGGCGTAAAAAGCTTTATGGTGCGCTAGCCTTAGGCTGGAACGGAAACGACCGCCAGTGGCGCGTGTTCCGTAAAGCCTACATGATTATGGCCATCTTCCTGATTCCGCTCGCGGTGTCAGTGCACTCTATCGTGTCTTCCGACTTCGCCATGTCCATCATGCCAGGCTGGCACGTGACTAGCTTCCCACCGTATTTCGTGGCGGGCGCGCTTTATTCTGGCTGTGCGGCGATCATCACGCTGTTCATCCTGTTGCGGTATTTCTTCCGCTTCGAAGAGTACATGACGCTGGCGATCATGGAAAAAATCTGCAAACTGACCTTCGCCATCGCGATGGTATGGACGTATCTCAATCTCGTCGAGTTTGCCTCCGTTTGGTATGGTGAGGATTTGGCTGACAAAGAGGTGTTGCTCGGTAAATTCACCGGCGCGTATGCGCCTGCCTTCTGGAGCATGATTTTCTGCGGTTCGGTGCTGCCCTTTACGCTGGCTTTCCAAAAATTGCGCCGTAATCTCAAAGCAATGATGGTGATCTCGATTCTGCTCAATGTCGGCATGTGGCTGGAACGCTGGATGATCGTCTCACCCACGCTGGCCGGTGGTTATGAGCCTTGGGGTTTTGCCGTATTCTGGCCGACGGTAACGTCGTGGATGATCGTGATCGGCAGTTTCGGCTGGTTCGGTCTGCTGTTCCTGATCTTTGTCAAGATGGTTCCGTCCGTGTCCATGTACGAGGTCAAGGAGATGGTCTATCACCGCAAACGCGAGCTTGATCGCGAACTGTCCTCACGTTGCGTCGTGCCCGGCGGCGGTGCCGCGCCTATGGCGAGTCCGGCGATGAAAGAAGAGGGCAAGACATGAGAAAGGATTATCGCGTACTGGGCATGTTCAGTAACTTCGATGAGGCTACTGCTGCCATCCAGGATATCCGTTGCGGCAAAGTGCCCGGCGTTAGCGTGAAGGACGTAACACTAAAATCGCCGATCGAGCACCCGGACGTAGAAGAAGCGCTGGGTGACCGCTCTGTGCATGTACAGTTTTTTACGCTGGGAGGCGGCCTGTTCGGCTTAATCGGGAGCTGGTTGTGGATTACTGCCGCCCAAGCAACTTTCCTGGTGCAGCCACAAGGCGGGAAACCCGTCGTTACCCTGGTGTCCAACTTCGTATTGAATTACGAAATGATGATCTTGGGTGGTGTGTTAGCGACTATCTTTGGGTTTCTAGTAGGCGCGCGACTGCCTTCAAAGAAAGGCACCTTATACAGTGAGAAGATCAGCCTGGATCAAATAGGCATCCTGCTGGAGCTGGATAAGGATCATATTGAGCCGGTCAAGAATTTGTTCAAGCAGCACAAAGTACTGGAAATCCGCGAAGAGGTGGTAAGTTGAAACACACCTCTCTTTGGCCCAACGACTCGTTTTTAAGAGCTTAAATTTAAGAGCCTGAATATGAAAATGGTACGTCTACTGCTTGCGGCTTTCCTATTTCTACCCGTGCTAGCCTATGCCTGGCCTTGGTCGCAGGACATGATGAATCAGCCCAGCATTAAGCCTGAGGAAGGCGTGATGTGGCCTTTCCCAGCCCGTTCCGTACCTATCCAGGGTCATCCCACCAAGATCGCCAACAAGGAAGAAGGCAAAGATTTAGTCAGCCCGATCCCTGTCACGGAAGAGACCTTGAAGAAGGGCAAAACACTGTTCCGGATCATCTGTTCTGCCTGTCATGGTTTGACCGGTCAGGCCGACTCGCCTGTCAGCGATAAGATTGGCGCGATTAATCTGACCGAAGACTACGTACAGAAAGACCTGACAGAAGGTTGGGTCTTCGGCACCATCACCTTTGGTGGCCAGGCCATCATGCCTGCCTACGGTGTAACAGGTGGCGATGTCGGATCGAACGATCTCACACCCGATGAGCGCTGGCTGGTGGTGAACTATGTTAAGCATAAGCTGGCCGCAGACGCTAAAGCAGCAGGGCCAGCGCAGTCGACTGCTGCTGTAAGCCCTCCGGTGGTCACCGCTCCCGCAGCAGTTACACCGACGCCGGTAGAGACGACCGCTCCTGCAACTGAGGCTACACCAGTTCCGGCGGAGACAACGGTTCCGGCAGATGTAGCTCCAGCGGCAACGCCTCCAGCAACTCCTAGTCCCTAATAAATAGGCCCCGTGAGGAATTTGTCATAATGGAAACGCTCAGTTTCGGTAATTGGTCCATACTGACCACGGATTTTTTGATCATCCTCTATGTAGCGCTGTGCGCGACTACGCTGTCTGCTTTGCTGCACATGGCCAATGCCAAATGGCGTTTCCAGGTACGTAAGCTCGCCGCCTCGTTGGCAGTTCTGTTCCCGCTGGCCTTCGTACTGCTGCTGTTTCTGCTCTATAACGGCGAGATGACGTTCCAGTGGTTGGCGCATGCTAAAGAGGGCGGAGAACATTTACCCGGTTACCACAATTATACCTTCCTGGTTGCGCGCGAGATTATCGCCTTCCTGCTGGTGGCTTTGTTGTATGGTACGTTTATTAAATATCAGCATCTCAGTGAAATTGATGACTCTTACAAAGTGCAGCGCCGCTTCCGTAACATCACATTGCTTATTCCCTTTGCTTATGTGCCGTATGCCACCATGGTCGCCTGGGATTTTGAAATGACCATGCAGCCGCTGTGGAGCAGCGCAAGCTATGGAGCCTATCACTTTGTCAGTAATTTTGGTGCCTTCCTCGGCTTTTTTTCGATATTTGTATTTTTCCTGAATCGCTCAGGGAAGCTTGCCAAGCCAGTAGCACCTTTTGTTATGAATTATCTTGCCCAGATGATGTTTGCCTTCACGATTCTCTGGACGTATTTGTTTTTTACCCAATATCTCATCATGTGGTATGGGCGTCTGCCTTGGGAAATCGGGCGCTTCCATAATATGATGGACAACGCTTACATGCCGCTATGGTGGACATTCTTCACACTCAAATTCATGATTCCCTTCGCCACGTTCCTGTTCACTGCAAACCGGCATAACCCCTATGTCATCATCACCGTGGGCACGGGCATCCTGGTGGGAACCTGGATTGAGCGTTATGTTTGGATCTCTGGCTCTACTGACCCGCAGTTATACCATCTCCCAATGACCTCGCTATCAGACATTCTTATCACAGTGGGCTTGTTTATTGTTGCCTGGCTTGCAGTGCGCTGGTCGTTGCTGCGTTACGGCTTGTTGAAGAAGGCTTGATTTCCTATGCCCGCTACGCGGGCGGTCTGTGTACCTCAGCCGACACGGTGGTTGGGGTAATACGTTCCTCTTGTCCGAATACTGGTATCCTACGTGTGTTCCCTAAAATCTAATTAGGCACATATGCATAGACCTTCAAAAAAACAAATTTTTCTACTCATTGTGGGCGGCATATCTTCAACTTGGCTCTGGGTTTGGTTGCTTGGCCTTTGGGTTGCTTCTGACACCTCATTACTTAAGTTTGGTTACGGCTTAGGATTTAGTGCATCAGTTACTACTTATGCTTCATTGTCCTTGTTTGCGCTTATAAGTTCTATCGTGTATGTAGTCCCGATATGGTTTTTTTGTCGTCGCAATCTTTTCTCCTCGGCGATTATTTTTATTACCACTTTCTTGTTAGTATTTTTTATTCCCTCCATCATAAGTGGTGAAGGTGTTTCGGTCTTTACTTCGTTTTCTACTTTGTGGATGTTTGTCTTGCTCTTCGGGTTATATGTTTTAGTAGCTTCGCGGCTTCGCTATACGACTCCTCTCTAGTTGACCAGGTGTTACTCATTCTTAGAGGCTTATGCAAACAAGTAAATTAGTTTCATTTCTAGTGAAGTGCGTCATCATCGGATTGGCGGCGGCCTTTGTGGTGTTATTTCTGCGCCCTGATCTGCTGGGGAAGAAAGCGCCGATCGTTGAGTTCAGGCAGAGCACCGAAGACAAAGAAGTGGCAGCCCTACCCACCGGTGGCGCACCTTCTTCCTACTCTGGAGCAGTGCAGCTTGCGGCACCGGCGGTGGTGAATGTCTATACCGCTAAAGTAGTGACCACACGTACCACCCCATTCTCGAATGACCCTATCATGCAGCGCTTTTTTGGGGATACGCAAGTTCCACGCAAGCAGCTCCAGAATAGCCTAGGCTCAGGTGTCATTGTGAACGAGCGGGGCTACATACTGACCAATAATCACGTCGTAGAGGGCGCCGACGAGATCCAGGTGGCTTTGAGTGATGGCCGTACTACGCAGGCGAAAGTAGTAGGCAGTGACCGGGAAACCGACCTCGCGGTACTTAAGATCGAGCTCGGTAAACTACCGAGCATCGTTATCGGTGAATCCGATGGTTTGCGCGTAGGGGATGTCGTCCTAGCCATCGGCAACCCTTTCGGTGTCGGCCAGACGGTGACGATGGGAATCGTGAGCGCTACCGGCCGCAATCATCTAGGCATCAACACCTTTGAGAACTTCATCCAGACCGATGCTGCCATTAACCCAGGTAATTCCGGCGGAGCATTGATTAATGCCGAAGGGCATCTGATCGGTGTCAATACCGCTATCTTTTCGCAGAGCGGCGGCTCGCAGGGGATAGGTTTTGCCATCCCTGTGAGTTTGGCCAAGGGAGTGATGGAACAGATTATCGAACACGGACATGCGATCCGTGGTTGGCTGGGCGTTGAAGTACAGGCGGTTACGCCTGCCTTGGCGGAGTCTTTCGGCTTGCCGGAAGCCAAAGGAGTGCTGATTACCGGCATGTTGCGCAAAGGGCCGGCCGATCAGGCGGGCCTGAAACCAGGAGACGTGATTACCAAGATCAACGGTGAGGCTGTTGATGACCCCGTGGTACTGATGAACACCGTGGCGCAAGTTCCACCAGGCAAAACGATGGATCTTGAAGGCTTGCGCAAAGGCAGCAAGATTTCACTGAGTGCAAAAGTGGGTGAACGTCCGGCGCAGGCGGCGGCACAGAACGCACAATAGAAAGATTAGATACGATCACATTCCTCTCCTCTTCAGGCTGTCCTCAAACGCTGTCATTCCGGGCTTGACCCGGAATCCGGGGCTTTGCTTCAACACTGGATTCCCGCTGGAACCTGCCCTCGACCCGATCGGGGGCGGGAATGACGTCACATATAAAGAGAGTGCGTTACTGATATTACTGGAGGCTATTTTTCCAGTGGTGCTTGGGGTTCAGCAGGTGATTCCGGACCTCTGGCAATGGCATAAGGCATCTGACTCACGGGTTGTGCGCCTTGCGGTGTGGCGTAGACACGTTGAGATACCGGTGGCGGTTCCTCTTCTACAACATCTTCAGGCTCTTTTTTGCGCACATACAGGCGCGATACCATCACTCCTATCTCAAATAGCAGGCACAAAGGCACTGCCAGCAGAATCTGTGACGTCACATCGGGTGGAGTAAGGAGCATGGCGACCACGAAGGCCATGACAATAATATAGCGGCGTTGGGCAACGAGCTTATCCGGCGTGACTATCCCCGTCCAGACCAGCAGGATGACGGCCACCGGCACTTCAAAGGCGACCCCAAAGGCAAAGAACAGGCTCAGTACAAAGTCGAGATATTTATTGATGTCGGTCATCACCGCCACACCGTCCGGTGCTACGGACGCGAAAAATTTAAACACCAGCGGAAAGACCAGGAAATAGGCAAATGCCGCACCGGCAAAAAACAATAAGGTGCTTGATATCAGTAAGGGGTAAATCATTTTTCGTTCGTCTTTATACAGGCCGGGCGCAACAAAGGCCCATAGGTGATATAGCACGACGGGTATCGCAATGAACACGGAGAGTATCAAGGTTAGTTTAACGGGCACCAAGAACGTCCCGGCGACTTCGGTCGTGATTAAGGTAGGTATGTAGCGCAGCAGCGGCTTGGATATTATTGCCCAGATGTCATTCCGGAAGGCAAACAACGCCGCAAAAACCACCAGAATAGTTAAGGTTACTTTGACGAGACGATCGCGCAGCTCCAGCAGGTGCGCGAGCAAAGGTAGCTCCCGGTGTATCTGTTCCTCGGTAGCAGGGGGAAGCTTATCGGATGTCGCCATGAGGGCTAGGTGCGGGGCTTTCGCCGCCAGTCTGCTGGGTAGATGAGGGTGGTAGCGTGACGGCCGGGTTCTGTGGTTCCGAAGGTTTTGCGGCAGTGTGATCTATATTAAGATCTGCGGAAACTTTTTTAATGTCAGCTTCCAGATCGGTGCGGCTGTCATCAATTACCTTGCGTAATTCCTGCATCTCGGCCTTCTGCTCGGTAAGTAGTTTTTTAAGCTCATCCGTTTGCAGTTCGCGGTTAATATCGGCTTTTACCGAAGCGACCATACGCTGCGCCTTGCCCAGCCAAACGCCAGCGGTGCGCGCTATGCCCGGCAGTTTCTCAGGGCCAATGACGACCAGGGCAACCACCCCGATCACAGCCAGTTCCCAGAAGCTAATATCAAACATGAGACTTAAAGAGCCTTAACGGCAGCCCGTGTATCAGACGTGGTCTTTGTCTTTGACGCTAACGTGTTCGGCGTCAATGACGCGGCCTGGTTCAATGCGAGTGGTGTCCTCAGGTTTGGCCTGTTCTGTCTCATCACCTTGTTTTACCGATTCACGAAAATTTTTGATTGCGCTGCCTAAATCACTGCCGACATTACGCAATTTTTTGGCACCGAACAACACTAGAACGATGGCCAAAATAATGATTAACTGCACAGGGCTACCAATCATACGTTTCCTCCAAAATATAATAGTGAAGCTACTAAAATCCCGGCAAAGCGCCGCCACCCAAAAGATGAATATGCAAATGCGCTATCTCTTGTCCACCACCCGGGCCGGTATTGATGATGGTGCGAAAACCATTATCCAATCCTTGCGAGCGTGCCAAGCCCGGCAACAAACCCAGCATGTGTCCTAACAAGTTTTCATGGCCACCCGCATCTTCGAGGCTGGTCAGGTGAATACGCGGTACGACGAGCAGATGCACTCTCGCCTTGGGATGAATGTCCTTGAACACAATTACCTGTTCATCGGCAAAGACCGTTTGAGCAGGGATATTGCCAGCTACTATTTTGCAGAATAGGCAACTGTCATCCATCAACGTGTCCTGCGCGTTTTTTCCTCTAATCCGGACAGCCCAAAACGCCGCTCCAACTCCGCTAACACGGCTTCCGGACCCAGATCCTTAATACTTAATAGCACCAGACTGTGAAACCACAAATCGGCAGTTTCGTGCACGATCTGCTCAGCATCCTTATTTTTAGCTGCGACGACGAGCTCGGTCGCTTCTTCACCGATCTTTTTGAGGATGGCATCCAGCCCCTTGCCATAGAGACTTGCCACATAAGAGGTGTCAGCAGGAGCGTTTTTTCTCTCCTCCAACACCTGTGCCAGCCTGGTCAAGATATCGCTCATAAATCGCTCAATGCAGACAGGTCGAGCCTGGGTCAGGGCGGCTCATTATACCTTATCCGGGTATATAAGGCTTGGGTCCTTGATGATGGGGTCTACGGCTGTCCACGTATGATTTTTTAGCTGATAGAAAAAACAACGGCTGCGGCCAGTGTGGCAGGCAATGCCGCCCAGTTGCTCGACCAGAAGCAGGATGGCGTCATAATCGCAGTCCAGGCGGATGTCCTTGACGATTTGCGTGTGGCCGGAGGTTTCTCCCTTGCGCCACAGGGAGTTACGCGAGCGCGACCAATACACCGCCTGGCCGCTGTGTACCGTTTCCAGTAGCGCCGCGTGGTTCATCCAGGCATGCATCAACACCTGTCCGGTCCTGGCCTCTTGGGTGACGACCGGCACGAGGCCTTGCTCATTCCACTTGATCTGTTCCAGCCAGTTTTCCATAGATTTTGATGCAAAAACTCAACGTAAATGTGCAAAAACGATTATATAACACTGGCTGTGTTAACGCCCTTTGCGTTGCAGGTGTCTACAGAGCTTACCGCACCTCGATACCGTATTTAGCGAGATGTTGTTTGGCCGCCCCGATAGTGTATTCGCCGAAGTGAAAGATGCTGGCGGCAAGTACCGCATCGGCGTGACCTTGCAGTATGCCCTCTGCGAGGTGGTCGAGGTTACCGACTCCTCCTGAGGCGATCACCGGCACAGGTACCGTGTCACTAATGGCGCGCGTCAGCTTTAGGTCAAATCCTTCTCGCGTGCCATCGCGATCCATGCTGGTAAGCAAAATTTCTCCGGCACCGTATTCTGCCATTTTCATTGCCCAGGAGATGGCATCCAGACCGGTGGACTTGCGCCCCCCGTGCGTGAAAATATCCCAACGCGGCGCAGCATCCCCAGCGGCGCTTACCTGTTTGGCGTCCATTGCAACTACAATGCATTGCGAGCCAAAGCGTTCGGCAGCTTCGTGCACCAGCTCCGGGTTGGACACCGCCGCAGTATTAATTGCAACCTTGTCTGCGCCTGCGTTAAGCATGCGGCGTATATCACCCAGCGTGCGAATGCCTCCGCCCACGGTAAGCGGAATAAATACCTGGCTTGCCACCTGTTCGACTACGTGAACCAGAGTGTCGCGTTCGTCGGAACTCGCAGTGATGTCGAGAAAGGTAATTTCATCAGCACCTTCTTCGTCATAACGCCGGGCAATTTCAACGGGATCACCGGCATCGCGGATGGCAAGAAATTTTACACCTTTCACCACCCGGCCTCGGTCTACATCGAGGCAGGGTATGATGCGCTTGGCCAGAGACACTGCTAGTGGTTTCGCAAGCTTGTCAAAACTCAACGCAAAAGCGCAGAGACGCGAAGAGAGTCAATAGTTTTAATAAGAGATTGTTCATCAGATGTTTTTGGCGTGCGTTGGATTTTTAAATTAACGGCTCAACTTATCCGCCAGCTTTTGGCCCTTGGCAAAATCCAGCGTGCCTTCGTAAATGGCGCGCCCGACCACGGCACCCATGATGCCCTCATCGGCCACTTCACATAGTGCGCGAACGTCATCGAGTTTAGTGACGCCGCCTGAGGCAATGACTGGAATGGTAATAGCGCGCGCCAGCGCGACACTGGACTCGATATTGACCCCATTCATCATGCCATCACGATTGATATCTGTGTAAATAATCGCTTCGACACCCTCTTTTTCAAAGCGTAGTGCGAGGTCAATGACGTCGTGATTGGACAGCTTTGACCAACCGTCTATGGCGACTTTATTATCTTTGGCGTCCAGGCCTACGATGATATGTCCGGGAAATTCCAGGCAGACGTCGGCGACAAAATGCGGTGCGGTGACGGCTTTGGTGCCGATAATCACGTAACGCACGCCGGCGTCGAGGTAAGATTGGATGGTGTCTTCATCGCGGATTCCTCCGCCTACTTGAATCGGCAGATCAGGATAGTTCTTGGCGATCTGGTGAATCACCTCAGCATTGACGGGCTTACCAGTGATCGCACCATTGAGATCAACAATGTGCAAACGGCGCGCGCCAGCCTTTACCCAGCGTTCCGCGACCGCGACCGGGTCTTCGGAAAATACGGTGTCGTCATCCATGCGACCCTGACGCAGGCGTACGCATTTCCCATCTTTCAGATCAATAGCGGGGATTAGTAGCATTTGGTTATTCTCTCAGGCATGTCCATTCCATTGCAAAAAATTGCTCAGCAGGCTAAGCCCGGCGCGCTGGCTTTTCTCCGGGTGAAATTGCACGGCAAAAATATTGTCGCGCGCGATAACCGATGTGAAGGCGCGCGGGTAAGCAGTGGTAGCTGCAACTAACTCGGCATCGTCCGGTGTGACGTAATAGCTGTGTACAAAATAAAAGCGGCTATCCTGAGGGATGTCTTCCCATAAGGGGTGAGGCTGATTCTGATGCACCTGATTCCAGCCCATGTGTGGAATCTTTAAACGTACGCCTGTGTCAGGGTCGGAAAGTTGATCGGCAAAGCGCTGCACGCGTCCCGGGATGAGCCCAAGACCGCCGCGCCCGCCGTTCTCTTCGCTGAAATCCATAAGCACCTGCAAACCCATACAGATACCCAAAAAAGGTTTGTTGCGCACGCATTCGCGTACCACTTCGCCTAATTCGAGTTGCTGTAATTCAGCCATGCAATCGCGCATTGCGCCTTGACCGGGAAAGACGACGCGGTCGGCTTTCAAGATGGTGTCTGGCTCGCTGGTCACGATGACCTGCGTACCCTGCGCGACCTGTTCGAGCGCCTTGGCGACGGAGCGCAAATTGCCCATGCCGTAATCAATGACAGCAACGCTGTTCATGCTGTGAACCTGCTTATAGAGGTTGGCATCAGGGACAAAGGATAGCTGGGAACGGAGTGCTTACAGACTCCCTTTGGTGGATGGCATCTGGCCTTGCATGCGCGGATCAATTTCCACAGCCATGCGCACGGCACGGCCGAAGGCTTTGAATACCGTTTCGGAGATATGATGGGCATTTTTACCGCGCAGATTATCAATGTGCAGCGTGGCCATGGCGTGATTAGCAAACCCCTGAAAAAATTCGTGGAGCAGGTCAACATCGAACTCGCCGACGCGCGCGCGCGGAAAAGTAATGTGGTAATCCAACCCCGGCCGCCCCGAGAAATCAATGACCACGCGCGATAAGGCTTCGTCCAGTGGCACGTAGGCGTGACCATAGCGGCGCAGCCCTTTTTTGTCCCCAAGCGCCTGGGCGAAGGCTTGGCCTAGCGTGATGCCGATGTCTTCCACGGTGTGATGTGCGTCAATGTGCAGATCACCCTGGGCCTCAATAGCCAAATCTATTAAGCCATGACGTGCGACCTGGTCAAGCATATGATCGAGGAAGGCGATACCTGTGTGCAGGTGCGATTCGCCCAGGCCATCGAGATTGATGCTGACCTCGATATTCGTTTCCAGGGTGTTACGTTTTAGGGTAGCTTTGCGTTGTGTCATGGCTGCGATTCGTTATCGTTGTGGGTATAGGATACCTGTATCTGCTGCTATATTGAAGCGACGCGTGAACTATAAGGCATTTCGTAACGCGGCTAAAAACGCCTGATTTTCTTCCGGTTTGCCAACGGTGACTCGTAGGCAATCCTGCAAAGGGCCGTTGGCGCTGTGCATATTTTTGATAAGCACACCGGCGCGCTTGAGCGCGTCAAAGATTTCGGTAGCGCGGCCCTGGGGCACCCGGAACAAAATGAAGTTGGCGGCACTGGGATAGACCGTCAACCCGGCATACTGGCGCAGTTGGTTGATCAGAGCGTCACGATCCTGACAAATCTTGTGTGCCTGGGCATCCAGCATGTCCTGATGGCTGAGCGCAAAGTCGGCACTGACCTGGGTTAATACATTGATGTTGTAAGGCAGGCGTACCTTATCAATCTCCGCCAGCCAGTCGGGATGTCCCGCTAACACGCCGAGGCGCAAACCTGCCAAACCCATCTTGGAGAGCGTACGCAGGATCAGCAGATTCGGATAACGTGCGAGTTCGCTCATGAAACTTTGCCCTGCGAAGACGTGGTAAGCCTCATCAATTACGACCAAGCCAGGGCTGATCTCAATGATGGTGCGTAGCGCGTCCGCGTTAAACAAATTGCCGGTAGGATTGTTCGGGTAGGCCAGAAAGACCACGGCAGGCTGGTGTTGAACGATCGCATCGGTCAGGGCGGTTAGATCCAGATTAAAATCAGATAACAAAGGTATGCTGATGTAACGCATGGCCGTGGCTGCTGCAATAATGCGGTACATCACAAAACCAGGCTCCACACTGAGCATGACGCGGTCAGCTCCGGAAAGGGCAAGTGCAATCATTTGAATGAGTTCGTCCGAAC
>JAYTIZ010000024.1:0-3852 GCA_043731445.1 Gammaproteobacteria bacterium
CTAAACCGTCCTGAGCCACGCATAGCCGCGGGCCTCGCGCTGCACGGTATTGCGCATGCGGCGATAGATATTTCCGATGGCTTGGCAGCTGATCTTGGCCATATTCTTGTGGCGAGCAACGTAGGTGCGACACTTGATCTTGAAAAATTGCCGCTGTCAGCGAGTGTGGCTGCAACAGGTGACTGGACTTTGCCACTCGCTGCCGGTGATGACTATGAATTATGTTTTACCGTCCCCGCACAAAATGAAGCCAGATTACTGAGTGTGTTAGAACATTTCGACTGTCGTTGCACCCGTATCGGCGTGATTGAAAAAGCACCAGGACTGCGCTGTAAACTCGCCGATGGCAAAGATTTTATTTTAAACGCGAGTGGTTATACTCACTTTGAGTAAAGCGATATACAGATATTATTTTTTAGCCAGCATCGGTTGCAGCACAGCCCATACATTATCCAGGACTTTTATTTGTCCTACTGCGCGTGGATGAATACCGTCGTCTTGCATTAACTCTGGTTTCTCAGCAACACCTTCTAATATGAAAGGCAGCAATGCTACGTGGTACTTGTCCGCCAGGCTCACGTAAATGTCATGGAACCTTTTGGTATAACTGGGGCCATAGTTAGGCGGCAGGCGTATACCCGTTAATAGTACGTGCGCCTTATGGTGCAGGCACTGCTCAATGATTGCGGAAAGGTTGTTTTTTGTTTGATCGAGAGGAAGGCCGCGCAGGCCGTCATTACCTCCCAGCTCAATGATAACGATATTGGATTGATGCATGTCCAGCGCGCGCCGCACACGGCTTAATGCGCCGCTGGTGGTATCTCCGCTGATGCTGGCATTGATAACGCGATGAGGATAATTCAGCTTGCCCAGGCGCTCTTGCAGTAAATTTACCCATCCTGCTTTTTGCTCTATGCCATAGGCTGCGCTTAAACTGTCGCCCAGCACCAGAATAACTGGCTTCGTTGGGGTCGCATAGGCAGAGGATGCCAGCATTGACCACAGCACAACAACAAGGAACCCTCTCAGGTATGTCAAACGTTTCATATCATCCCATTGTGCAGGCAGAGCATCTCAGCAAGCAAGTGAACGGTCCGGCAGGGGATTTGACCATTCTGCACGATGTGAGTTTCACGATCGCAGCAGGTGAGGCAGTAGCGATTATCGGCGCGTCGGGTTCGGGGAAAACCACCCTGTTGGGTCTGCTCGCGGGGCTGGATACACCTACTGAAGGGCGTGTTCTGCTCGACCAGCAAGACCTCTTTGCGCTGGACGAAGACGGCCGGGCTAAACTACGTGGCCGCATGATCGGTTTCGTGTTCCAAACTTTTCAGTTATTGCCCGGGCTCACTGCGCTGGAAAATGTGATGTTGCCGCTGGAGCTCGCGCAAAACACGCGCAACACGCACGCACGCGAACTTTCCCAGACAGTTCTGGCGAAAGTAGGTCTCGCAGAACGTGTGCATCATTATCCCAAACAGCTCTCCGGTGGCGAACAACAGCGCGTCGCTATAGCACGCGCGTTTGTCACAGCACCCAAGCTGCTCTTCGCTGATGAACCCACCGGCAATTTGGATCAGGCGACGGGTGAGCGGATTATTGATTTATTGTTCGAGCTCAACCGCGCACAGGCGACCACGTTGATATTAGTGACGCATGATGAAGCGCTGGCGCAGCGTTGTAACAAACATGTGCGCTTGGTCTCCGGGAAGATGTCCGCCACATGAGTTTGTTAGCTCTTTCATTACGCATGTTGATGCGCGACTGGCGCGCCGGTGAACTGCGCTTGCTGTTCATCGCACTCATCGTAGCTGTGACGAGTGTCACCTCGGTAGGTTTTTTTACCAACCGCATTGCACAAGCTTTGCAAAGTCAGGCCAATGAATTGCTCGGTGCAGATTTGGTGTTAGTGTCAACTCAGCCGCTGCTAGAACAGCTTACGAACGCGGCAGAGCGCTTCGGTCTGCGCTCCACCCACACGGTGAGTTTCCTCAGCATGGTGCAAACCGGCGATGCTAATCAGCTCACCGAAATCAAGGCAGTGAGTCCAGATTATCCGTTGCGCGGGCAAGTGCGTATCGCCGAGCGTACGTTTGCGCCGCCACAGGTGACGAGTGAGATACCTCAACCCGGCACGGTGTGGTTGGACACGCAGATCATGAACCAGCTGCATCTGAAAACAGGTGACTCTGTTACCGTGGGCGAGGCGCAATTGACGGTTGCCCAAGTGCTGGTGCAGGAACCGGATCGCGGCGGCGATTTTTTCAGTATCGCGCCGCATCTGCTGATGAATCTACAGGATGTGCCCAAGACTCAGTTGATACAGCCCGGCAGCCGCGTGAGCTATCGGTTACTCTTGGCGGGCGAACCTCAGCAGGTACAGGCTTTTCGGGACGATACAGAAAAGCGGCTCACGCCCGGTGACACTTTCCAGGGCGTACAGGAAGCCCGCCCGGAAGTGCGGGCCGCGTTGAGCCGCGCTGAACAGTTTCTGGGTCTCGCCGCGTTCGTGAGTGTGTTGTTGGCGTGTGTAGCCGTAGCAAGTTCGGCGCGCCGTTTTACGCTGCGCCACCTGGACACCTGCGCGATTCTGCGCTGCCTCGGCGCCACGCAAGCCTCGATTATTCGTCTCTATCTCAATCAGTTGTTCTGTTTAGGTATCCTGGCGAGTCTCATCGGCTGCGTGCTGGGCTATCTCGCGCAAGGTTTTCTGGTGGATGTGCTTGGCAGCCTGCTCGCGACTGAGCTTCCACACCCTTCACTGCGGCCAGTCGCCTTTGGCGTGTTGGTAGGCGCTGTGACATTACTCGGCTTTGCTTTGCCGCCTTTGTTAGCACTTAAAGAAGTTTCTACTCTGCGTGTGCTGAGGCGTGAAGTGGAGCAGACCAAACCGCAGAGCGTCACGGCCTATGGCCTGGGCTTAATAGTGTTGTCAGGTTTAATGCTGTGGCAGGCGGGCGATATCAAATTAGGGCTTTATCTGATACTGGGTGCAATCAGTGTAGCGTTAGTGTTGGCCGTGATCGCATTTGCACTGCTGCGTCTTTTGACATTGTTGCGCGCGCGCGGTGGTGCAGCCTGGCGTTTTGGTTTCGCCAATATCGCACGTCGAGCCGGAACCAGTGTGACCCAGATGGTCGCCCTGGGGCTGGGTATCATGGCGCTGCTGTTGTTGACGTTAGTACGCGCAGATTTGCTGGCAAGTTGGCAGAGCAGTCTGCCGCCCGAGGCTCCTAACCGGTTCATTATCAACATTCAGCCTGATCAGGTGGATTCGTTACGGAAATTTTTTGTGGATCAAGGTATGGCTGCACCGGAGATCTACCCCATGGTGCGTGCGCGTTTGGTCAAGATCAATGGCAAGCTATCTGCACCTAGCGATTATCAGGATGAACGTGCCCAGCGTCTAATGGATCGTGAATTTAATGTTTCCTGGGCGCAGGAGTTGCCACGCGATAATCAAATCACCGCCGGGCAGTGGTGGAGCAGAGGAGGAGATACCAAGGTTTTTTCAGTAGAAGAAGGGATCGCTGAAACCTTGGGCATCAAACTCGGTGATACCCTAACCTACTTTATCGCGGGCGATGAGGTCACTGGCAAGGTCACGAGTCTACGCAAGGTAGAGTGGGATTCCTTCCGCGTCAATTTCTTCGTGATTGCCACACCACAGTTACTGCGAGATTTTCCGTCAAGTTATATCACCAGTCTCTATTTGCCAGAAAGCCAGTCAGGCGTACTCAATAGCTTGATTAAAGTTTTTCCGAATTTCACTGTGATTGATGTCGCTGCCATCATGACGCAAGTGCGCAACATCATCGGACGCGTCACGCTGGCAGTCGAATACGTATTTTT
>JAYTIZ010000025.1:0-2558 GCA_043731445.1 Gammaproteobacteria bacterium
CCGCGATGGCCTGCGACATAGATTTTTGCGTTCTTATCCATAGTTACTCGCAATACCTATTCATGATAGTCAAATGCGCTATAGCCATGTTTCTTGACCAGTTCGTCACGCTCGGCAGACTTCAAGTCTTCGCGTACCATTTCTGCAACCAGTTCGGCGAAGGTAATCTTTGGCGTCCAGCCCAGTTTCTCCCTGGCCTTGGTCGGGTCACCCAGCAGGGTCTCGACTTCCGTTGGGCGGAAGTAGCGTGGGTCAACCTGTACTATGCATTTGCCGCTGGCGTCATAGCCTTTCTCATCAATGCCCTGACCTTTCCAGTTGATAATCATACCCAGCTCATTTGCAGCGGCATTGACGAAGTCGCGCACGCTGTATTGCACGCCAGTGGCAATCACGAAGTCTTCCGGTTGCTCCTGTTGCAGCATGAGCCACTGCATTTCTACATAGTCCTTGGCGTGACCCCAATCACGCAGGGCATCCATGTTGCCGAGATATAGACAATCTTGTAGGCCAAGCTTGATGCGTGCCAAGGCGCGAGTGATTTTGCGGGTAACAAAGGTTTCGCCACGAACCGGGGATTCGTGGTTGAAGAGGATGCCGTTGCAGGCATAGATGCCATAGGCTTCACGGTAGTTAACAGTGATCCAATAAGCATAGAGCTTGGCAACCGCATAGGGGCTGCGTGGGTAGAAAGGTGTAGTTTCTTTTTGTGGAGTCTCTTGTACCAGGCCGTAGAGTTCGGAGGTAGAGGCCTGGTAGAAGCGTGTCTTCTTCTCTAAGCCAAGGATGCGGATGGCTTCAAGGATACGTAATGTACCTATGCCGTCGGCATTGGCAGTATATTCAGGCGTCTCAAAGCTCACAGCCACATGGCTCATGGCAGCCAGGTTATAAATTTCGTCGGGCTGCACCTGCTGGATGATGCGGATGAGGTTGGTGGAGTCGGTGAGGTCGCCGTAATGCAGGATAAAGTTCTTGTTATCGACATGCGGATCTTGATACAAATGGTCGATGCGGTCGGTGTTGAATAACGAGGCACGACGCTTGACGCCGTGCACAATATAGCCCTTGCCCAGCAGCAATTCTGCTAGATAAGCTCCGTCTTGCCCGGTAACACCCGTGATTAAAGCGACTTTACTCATCACACTGTTGACCTTCCATAAGTATCTTCAAAACGGACAATATCGTCTTCACCGACATAATCGCCGCACTGCACTTCGATGATGCTCAGCGGCACATCAGTAGGGTTTTCCAGACGATGTTTATTATTTTTTGGAATGTAAGTGGATTCATTCTCTTGCAAAATAATTTCGCGCTCACCGTTAGTGATCTTGGCTGTACCCGAAACCACCACCCAATGCTCTGAACGGTGATGATGCATCTGCATGGAAAGCTTTGCGCCAGGGTTGACCACGATGCGTTTAATCTTGAAATTCACGCTTTCTTCCAGTACAGTATATGTGCCCCAAGGTCTGTAGACTGTGCTGTGTATATCGGTCAATGCAGGGTTTTTTGCCTTCACCTGACTCACCAGAAATTTGATGTCCTCGGTACGGTCTCGATTGCAGATTAGCGTAGCGTCAGAAGTCTGTATCACAGCCAGGTTGCTTACACCCAACGTGGCCAGCAGGCCATGCGTATTCCACAGCAGACTATCCTGTGTGTCCATAGCCAGCACATCACCGGCAGTTACGTTGTTGTCCGCATTTTTACCATGCCGCTGGTAGATAGAATCCCAGCTGCCTAGATCGCTCCAGGCCATATCCACCGGAACCACTGCAACCTTCTCGGCTTTTTCTGCAAGACCATAGTCGATGGATAGATTAGGCAAAGCCGCGTATTGCGCAGCCAAGTCATCGCCATTAAGCAAAGCTAACTGCCGGGCTATTTCGGGTTGGTAAGTAGCAAGCATATGCATGAACACATCGGCACGAAATACGAACATGCCGCTATTCCACAGATAGCCTTCCGCTACGAACTTCTCGGCGGCTTCCCGATTTGGCTTTTCTACAAATCGCGCAACCAGGTGCACTGGACAGACGGCATCTTTTGTTAACAAATCCGCAGCAGGCTGGATATAGCCATAGCCGGTGGCTGGCTCCGTAGGTGAGATACCTAGCAAAGTCAGGTATCCCTGCTCGGCCCCGGCCTCAGCGCTCGTCCAGGCATCCAGGAAGGCTTGCTCATTATCAACCGAGTGGTCTGAGGGGAATACACCAATCAACGCCAGTGGCGATTCGTTATGAATGCGGCTGACTGCCCAAGCGATTGCCGGCAAGGTGTTGCGTGCGCACGGCTCGGCCATTACACCTGCAATGGCGTCTGGCAGTATTTCCGCCAGCTGTCCCTTGACCTCAAAGCGATGATCTTCGTGGGTAACGGTGATGAGATTCCGTGGGTTTACGTGTTTTACCAGCCTCTTTGCTGTTTGCTGCAACAATGACTCTTCGCCATTCAGCGCCAGTAACTGCTTGGGTCTGAGCGTGCGTGAAAGCGGCCAGAGCCTGGTACCAGAACCACCGCATAAAATCACCGCATAGCGGTCAGTCATACTCTCA
>JAYTIZ010000026.1:0-9794 GCA_043731445.1 Gammaproteobacteria bacterium
CTTCGGAAATCAGTAATCTAATCAAGCAGCGGATCGAGAGCTTCAAGATCGCGACGCAGGCCCGTAACGAGGGCAGCGTGGTGAGTCTCACCGACGGCATCGTACGCATTCACGGTCTGGCCGACGTCATGCAAGGCGAGATGCTGGAGTTCCCCGGCAACACCTTCGGCATGGCGCTGAACCTGGAGCGCGACTCGGTCGGCGCGGTGGTGCTCGGTGCCTACGAACACATCTCCGAAGGCGACAGCGTCAAGTCCACTGGCAGAATTCTGGAAGTCCCGGTCGGCGAAGCGCTGCTGGGTCGTGTGGTGGATGCCTTGGGCAATCCGATTGATGGCAAAGGCCCGATCAACACCACCATGACTTCGCCGATTGAAAAAGTTGCGCCGGGTGTTATCGCACGCCAATCGGTGAACCAGCCAGTACAGACCGGTCTCAAGGCCATTGACGCCATGGTGCCGATTGGTCGCGGCCAGCGCGAACTGATCATCGGCGACCGCCAGACCGGTAAGACGGCTGTCGCGATAGACGCGATCATCAATCAGAAAGGCACTGGCATTAAATGTATCTATGTCGCCATCGGCCAGAAGGCTTCATCGGTCGCCAACGTGGTGCGCAAGCTCGAAGAGCATGGCGCGCTGGCCCATACGATTGTAGTGGCCGCTAACGCCTCCGACTCCGCAGCCTTGCAGTACATCGCACCTTATTCCGGTTGCTCAATGGGCGAATACTTCCGCGACAAGGGCGAAGATGCGCTGATCATTTATGACGATTTGACCAAGCAGGCATGGGCTTATCGCCAAGTGTCGTTGCTGCTGCGCCGCCCGCCGGGTCGTGAAGCGTATCCGGGCGACGTGTTCTATTTGCACTCGCGTTTATTGGAGCGTTCCGCACGCATCAATGCTGAATATGTAGAGAAGCTGACCAATGGCGCAGTGAAGGGCAAGACCGGCTCGCTCACGGGTCTGCCTATCATCGAAACGCAGGCCGGCGACGTATCCGCTTTCGTGCCGACCAACGTGATCTCCATCACCGATGGCCAGATCTTCCTCGAAACCGATTTGTTCAACGCCGGTATCCGTCCCGCCATCAACGCCGGTTTGTCCGTATCGCGCGTCGGTGGTGCGGCGCAAACCAAGATCGTCAAGAAGCTCGGCGGCGGTGTGCGTCTGGACTTGGCGCAATACCGCGAACTAGCGGCCTTCGCGCAGTTTGCCTCTGACCTCGACGAGACCACACGCAAGCAGATCGAACGTGGCCAACGCGTTACTGAATTAATGAAACAGAAGCAATACTCGCCGATGAGCGTGGCTGAAATGGCCGTGTCATTGTTCGCGGCCAACCAGGGCTTTCTGGACGACATTGAAGTCGCCAAAATTCAGGACTTCGAACATGCGCTACACACGTATATGAAATCGAATCACGCTGACCTGATGGACAACATCAACGCGACTGGCGATTACAACCCGGAGATCGAGGGTAGCTTGCGCGAAGCGATGAAGAAATTTAAATCCACGAGTGTGTGGTAAAAAACTGATGCAAGATACAAGTAAAACCAGCAGCAGGGCTCTACTTTTCTCTGAGTTTTAATTATGGCCAGCGGCAAAGAAATACGCACCAAAATAAAGAGCGTCAAGAGCACGCAGAAGATCACGCGCGCCATGGAAATGGTTGCGACGAGCAAGATGCGTAAGGCGAACGAGCGCGTGCGCGCCGCTCGCCCTTATGCGCAGAAGATGCGCAATGTCATTGGTCACCTGGCGCACGCCCATCCGGAATACAAACACCCATATTTGCTGGATCGTGCGGTGAAACGGGTGGGCTTCATCGTCATTTCTTCGGATCGTGGTCTTGCCGGTGGTTTGAACAGCAATCTGCTCAAAACCACGATGCTCGCGATGCGGGAATGGAAAAACCAGAATGTCGCAGTGGATGTGTGCACAGTCGGCTCCAAGGGCATGGGATTTTTCAAGCGTTTGGGCGGGAACATCGTGGCGCAGGTGTCGCAGCTAGGTGATACACCCAAGATCGTGGATCTGATCGGCACGGTGAAAGTGATGCTGGATGCTTACAATAGCGGCCAGATTGACCGGCTGTTTGTGGTCTACAACGAATTCGTCAACACGGTCACGCAGCGTCCGCAGGTGCAACAGTTACTTCCTCTGGTGCCGGATGAAAATCCTGAATTGAGCCATCACTGGGATTATCTTTACGAGCCAGAGGCGAAAGAGGTGCTTGAGCAACTGCTCACACGTTATATTGAGTCACTGGTATATCAGGGGCTACTGGAAAACATCGCCTCCGAACAGGCGGCGCGCATGGTCGCGATGAAAAACGCCTCGGACAATGCGGGCGACATCATTAGCGATTTGCAATTGGCCTACAACAAGGCGCGTCAGGCTTCGATCACGCAGGAGTTGTCGGAGATCGTGGGCGGCGCGGCGGCAGTTTAAGAATTTAAAGTTCTTTGAGGATATAGAAGATGGACATGAGTACCGGAAAAGTAGTGCAAATCATCGGCGCGGTAGTGGACGTGGAATTTCCGCGTGAGGCCATGCCGAATATCTATGATGCGCTCATCGCCAAAGAAGTCGGCCTGACCTTCGAGGTTCAGCAACAACTCGGCGACGGCGTGGTACGCACCATCGCCATGGGCTCGACCGACGGATTGCGCCGTGGCGTTGCCGTAGAGAACACCGGCGAAGCGATTCAGGTGCCGGTGGGCAAAATGACGCTCGGCCGCATCATGGACGTGCTCGGTCGGCCCATTGACGAAAAAGGCCCGATCAACGAGGAGACGCGTTGGGGTATCCATCGCAAAGCGCCGGACTATATTGACCTGGCGGCCAGTACCGAACTGCTCGAAACCGGCATCAAGGTTATTGATCTGATCTGCCCCTTCGCTAAGGGCGGTAAGGTCGGCCTGTTCGGTGGCGCAGGCGTGGGCAAGACCGTGAACATGATGGAGCTGATCCGCAACATCGCCATCGAACATTCCGGTTACTCGGTGTTCGCGGGCGTCGGCGAGCGCACTCGTGAAGGCAACGACTTCTACCATGAAATGACCGAAGGCGGCGTGCTGGATAAAGTATCGCTGGTCTACGGCCAGATGAATGAGCCGCCTGGTAACCGTCTGCGCGTGGCGCTGACCGGCCTGACCATGGCCGAGTTCTTCCGCGACGAGGGCCGCGACGTGCTCTTGTTCATCGACAATATTTACCGCTACACGCTGGCCGGAACCGAAGTGTCGGCGCTCCTGGGCCGTATGCCCTCCGCCGTGGGTTACCAGCCGACGCTGGCCGCCGAGATGGGCGCGCTGCAAGAGCGCATCACTTCCACCAAGACCGGTTCGATCACGTCCATCCAGGCCGTTTACGTGCCGGCGGATGACTTGACTGACCCGTCGCCTGCCACGACCTTCGCACATTTGGACGCCACCGTGGTGTTGTCGCGCCAGATCGCCGAGTTGGGCATTTATCCCGCCGTGGATCCACTCGATTCCACCAGTCGCCAGTTGGACCCGCTGGTTATCGGTCAGGAACATTACGAGACCACGCGCGCAGTGCAGGGTACCTTGCAACGTTACAAAGAACTGAAAGACATCATCGCCATTCTGGGTATGGATGAGTTGTCGGAAGACGATAAGCTGGCTGTGTCGCGCGCGCGCAAGATTCAGCGCTTCCTGTCGCAGCCGTTCTTCGTGGCCGAAGTCTTTACCGGCAGCCCCGGCAAGTACGTGTCACTGAAAGACACCATCCGCGGTTTCAAAGGCATTGTCGCGGGCGAATACGACCATCTGCCGGAGCAGGCGTTCTACATGGTCGGCACGATTGATGAAGCTATCGAGAAGGCTAAAACTCTGTAATGGCCATGACATTACACGTAGACATCGTCAGCGCCGAAGCCGAGATTTATTCTGGGCCAGCGATTATGGTGTTTGCACCCGCTTCGGAAGGCGAGGTGGGCATTCTCCCGCGTCACGCGCCGCTACTCACAACGCTCAGACCGGGCGAGGTACGGGTGCGCACCCAGGAAGGCGGCGAAGAGTCTTTCTATGTTTCCGGTGGAATTTTAGAGATACAGCCGCATGTGGTGACCATACTGTCTGACACCGCGATGCGCGCCAAAGACCTGGACGAAGCTGCGGCTCTCGAAGCCAAGCAGCGTGCCGAGCAAGCCATGCAAGACCGCAGCGCTGATTTTGATTATGCCAAAGCTCAGATCGAACTCGCCCAGGCCATTGCTCAGTTGCAAGCCATTCAGCGACTGCGTAAGCGTTAAGACCACGCCCGTTTTACCGGGCAACTTTCGCGCAACAAAGGGTTTTCTTTCGCCCCTCCGCAGCTTATCCTGTACGTTATGAATCGTAGCATTATCATCCTCGCGGCCGGTCAAGGTACGCGTATGCATTCCAGCCAGCCCAAGGTGCTCCATACGCTGGCCGGAAAACCTTTACTCGAATATGTCATCACCACGGCCAAGCAGTTAAGCGCACAACACGTCTATACCGTGTACGGTTACGGCGGAGACGCTGTGCCGACACGTTTAGCACATCTCAAAACACAATGGGTGGAACAAAAGCAGCAGCTCGGTACCGGCCACGCCGTGACGCAGGCGATGGCTCTGGTTGCGGACGATGCGCTGGTGCTGGTGCTATATGGTGATGTGCCGCTGATCTCCGTTACCAGCTTACAAAAACTCGTTGCGGCAGCGGGAACGGACAAGCTTGGCTTGTTGACCATTCGTCTGGATGATCCCACCGGCTACGGGCGCATCCTGCGCGATAGCCAGGGCAAGGTTAAGCGCATTGTTGAGGAAAAAGATGCGACCCCGAACGAACGTGAGGTAAAGGAAGTCAATACCGGCATGCTTGCAGCAAACGCCGCACATCTGCGCAAGTGGTTGGGTCTGCTGAAAAATAACAACACCCAGGGCGAATATTATCTCACTGACATCATCGCGCTTGCTGTGGCCGAGGGCGTTACGATTACCACGGTGTCACCAGAGTCGCCGATGGAAGTGCTGGGCATCAATGATAAGGCGCAGCTTGCGCAAACAGAGCGTTATTATCAGGGAACACAGGCACGCAAGTTGATGTTGCAGGGCGTGACGCTCATGGATCCATCGCGTTTTGATCTGCGCGGCGAACTGGATGCCGGAAACGATGTGAGCATAGACGTAAACGTCATCATCGAGGGTAAGGTTTCATTAGGTGACCGCGTGACCATCGGCCCCAATACTTGGATACGCAATGCAAAAGTGGGTGACGACGTACAGATATTGGCAAACTGCGTGATTGAAAATGCCGCCATCGGCTCCGGTTGCCGCATCGGCCCGTTTGCTCGCATTCGCCCCGAGACTGAACTTGGCAAAGGTGTTCACATCGGCAATTTTGTCGAGGTAAAAAAATCCAGCGTCGGTAAAGACTCGAAAATTAATCATCTGAGCTACATAGGTGATACAAGAGTCGGGAAAAACGTGAATGTCGGTGCGGGCACCATCACCTGTAATTATGATGGGGTCAACAAGCATCAAACCATCATTGGCGATAATGTTTTCATAGGCTCCGATACGCAACTCGTTGCCCCGGTGGAGATTGGTGCGGGCGCAACCATTGGCGCAGGCTCTACTATTACTAGTAACGCGCCGCCGGACAAGCTTACGCTGAGCCGTGTCAAGCAGGAAACCTTGAAAAGCTGGGTAAAGCCAAAGAAAAAATGAAGCTATGTGTGGAATAGTTGGAGCGGTAGCGCAGCGCGATGTTGTCCCGATCCTCATGGAAGGATTGCGACGTTTGGAATACCGCGGCTACGATTCTGCCGGTACCGCGGTATTGAACGAGCACGGTGATCTTTCCCGCGTCCGCGCTCTGGGCAAGGTAAGTGAACTGGAGGCTGTACTCAGCAAAAGCAAACTGCACGGCATGACCGGCGTGGCACACACACGCTGGGCCACGCACGGCAAACCCAGCCAGTCCAATGCGCATCCGCATGTGTGCCGCAATACAGTCGCTGTGGTGCATAACGGTATCATCGAAAATCACGAGTCGCTGCGGGCGGCACAGCTACTCGACGGGTACGAATTTACTTCGGAAACCGATACGGAAGTGGTGGCACATCAGGTCTACGGTTACTTGCAGCAGGGCAAAAGCCTACTCGAAGCGGTGCGTCTGACGGTAAGCGAGTTGGAAGGTGCCTATGCATTGGGCGTCATCAGTAACACGGAAGCGAATCATCTGGTAGCTGCCCGTCGTGGTAGCCCTTTGGTCATCGGTGTGGGCGTCGGCGAATATTTTATCGCCTCGGATGTTGCTGCCCTACTGCCAGTCACGCAACGTTTTATCTATCTTGAAGACGGCGACGTCGCAGAAATTACTCAGAGTAGCCTGAAGATCATCAACGCCGCAGGCAAAGAAATACAGCGCCCGCTGCATGTGAGCGAACTTAGCGTGGACGCCGTGGAGCGCGGTGAATATCGCCATTACATGCTCAAGGAAATCTTCGAGCAGACCCGTTCCGTCACCGATACCCTGGAAGGGCGCACCAATGGTAAACATGTGCTCGAAGAAGCTTTCGGGCCAGGTGCAGGTAAAATATTCGACAGCATTGAAAGTGTACACATCATCGCTTGCGGCACGAGCTATCATGCTGGCCTGATTGCCCGCTACTGGTTGGAGTCGCTCGCGGGTATTCCGTGTAACGTGGAAGTGGCGAGTGAGTTCCGCTACCGCCGTCCGGTCGTGAAACGTAACTGCCTTATTTTATCACTCTCGCAGTCCGGCGAAACGGCTGACACACTGGCCGCGCTGCGCGAAGCCAAGCGACGGGGCTTCAGTTATTCATTGGCGATTTGCAATGTCCCGGAAAGTTCGCTGGTGCGCGAGTCCGATCTTACGCTGATGACGCGCGCCGGACCAGAGATCGGTGTGGCCTCGACCAAAGCCTTTACCACACAGTTGGTCGCGCTGCTCTTGCTGACCGCTGTGCTCGGCCGCCGCCACGGCATGCGCAAAGAAACTGAGGCAGAGATTGTCACGGAACTTTTGCACCTTCCTGCTCAGATCGAGCGAACTCTTGCGCTGAATGATGAGATTAAAATTCTTGCGGAACAATTCGCTGACAAGCACCACGCACTATTTTTGGGGCGTGGTGCGCATTATCCCGTGGCGATGGAGGGCGCGCTCAAGCTCAAGGAAATCTCCTATATCCATGCCGAGGCCTATCCTGCGGGTGAATTAAAGCATGGCCCGCTCGCGTTAGTGGATGCGGCCATGCCGGTGATCGCCGTGGCACCGAATAATGAGCTACTGGAAAAATTGAAATCCAATCTGCAGGAAGTCCGCGCGCGCGGCGGACAGCTGATCGTGTTCGCGGACAGCAACTCAGGTGTGCGTGCAGCAGACGGCATTCAAGTTATCAATGTGCCACACAGCGCAGACTGCGTCTCGCCTATTGTCCACACCATTCCTTTGCAACTCCTCGCCTACTACGCCGCCGTACTCAAAGGTACGGACGTAGACCAACCGCGTAATTTGGCTAAATCGGTGACGGTGGAATAGTTCCCGGTCTGCTTATTTAAAGACCACCGTTTTATTTCCGTGTACGAGCACACGGTCTTCGACGTGGTAGCGCACCCCCCGCGACAATACCGTTTTTTCAATATCCCTACCCAGCTGAATAAGGTCTTCAACCGTGTCGGTGTGGTCTACGCGGATCACATCCTGTTCGATGATTGGGCCCGCGTCGAGTTCTGAAGTAATGTAATGACAGGTCGCCCCAATCTGCTTCACTCCGCGCTCTAGGGCTTGATGATAAGGCTTGGCACCCACGA
The DNA here is from genome assembly GCA_043731445.1 of Gammaproteobacteria bacterium. GTDB lineage: Bacteria > Pseudomonadota > Gammaproteobacteria > SURF-13 > SURF-13 > JAYTIZ01. The sequence goes on from JAYTIZ010000026.1 coordinate 7,831, forward strand.
ATGCGGGCAGCAGGCCGTGATGGATATTGATGATCTTGTCAGTGAACGCGGTGCACATCTCGGCAGGCAGAATCTGCATGTAGCGCGCAAGTACCATAACATCGCCCCGGTGCTGTTCAAATAGCCGCCACATTTCCTGGTGAGCAGCGAGTTTTGTCTTCGCAGTGACGGGAATGTGGAGGTACGGGATGCCATGCCATATGACCACATCTCTCAAATCATCGTGATTGGAGATTACGCAGGCGATGTCGAAACTGAAATCCTGACTGCGCCAGCGATATAGCAGGTCAACCAGACAGTGATCTTGCCTGCTGACCAGGATGACCACACGCTTTTTGGCAGCGCTGTCACTGATCTTCCAGTCCATCTTGAAGTCATTGGCTATTGCAGAAAATTGTTTGCGCAATTCGTCTATACCGAAAGGTAACGAGTCGGCGAGGATTTCCTGACGCAGGAAAAAGCGCTTCAGATAAAGGTCAGTGTGACTGGCGCTCTCATCTATCATGCCGCCGTAGGATGCGACGAAAGAGCTGACGGCAGCGATGATGCCCGAACAGTCCGGGCATGACACGGTTAATACGTAGCGATGTGTCATACCGTCATTGTGCTCTGCTGCTCAGCGTTTAACGCCGTGTCCACGCTGAATATCCGCCAGAATTATTTTTCGACAACAAATTGTCCGGTCATCATCGCTTCATAATGCCCAGGTTGATGACAGGCGAACTCGACCGTTCCCGCTGGACCAAAAGTCCAGATCAGGTTTTTTGTTTGGCCTGGCTCGACCTCAACCTCGTTGGACTCACCTGTTTCGGCCTCATTCTCTTTATTCGCCTCAGCGTGAGGCTCGGCTCCCTTATCCGGGCCGATGACGAATTCGTGCTTTTCCCGTCCCACATTGCTCACCACAAGACGCACCGTTTCTCCGGCGTGCACGGTTATTTCGGCAGGGCTAAACTTCATCTCTTGCGTAGTAATAGTGATGCTCTGAGTCACATCAGCCACTTTGCCGGGAGTGCCGGGCGAGGCTGCTTTATCAGTTTGACCTGGATGACCATTTTCGCATGACAGACAAAGTGCCGATAACACGATCAGATTAGACAGCACTACTTTACGATCAACGTTCATACCGCATGTTCCCCCTGTGAGAATAATAAATTAGGTGTGGCAGACTGCCTCGATATTATGTCCATTCGGGTCCAGCACAAGGGCGCCATAATAACTCGGATGATACTCTGAGCGCACACCTGGCGCGCCGTTATCTTTTGCGCCTTCGACGATGGCCGCGTTGTAAAATGCTGAGACGGTTGCTCTATCTTTGCTGTTGAACGCGACGTGAATTGGCGTAATCAGTTTTCCCGGATGAATCCAGAAATCCGGTTTGCCATCAACACCGAAGCCCGCGAAATCCTGATACTCCATAATCAATTCATAGCCCAACGGAGCTAAGGTAGCTTGATAAAATGCCTTACTCTTCGCGTAATCGCTGACATCAATTCCAATATGGTCAATCATGGCGTATCGCCTCAACCGAAATAGATTGGCTATTATGCTTGTACCGCCCTCGTTGTGTCACGTGCGTGGGGGCATGAGATTGGCAAAAGTCTTACGCAGCAGATTACGTACGTTGCTTCAGTGTTAGCTTGCGCAAGCGTGACTCCAGATCCGGCGGTGACATGAACGTTAATAGTTTCTTACCTAACTGTCGTTTTATGAGTAGCTCTTTGTCGGAAAGATCAAACAAGTCGGCGCGTGCGGTTGCGTAAGCAACGCTGTGGCTGGTCTGGTGAGAGCGGATAGAATACTCAGTGCCCGGATGTTGAATGGCATGACCGAGTAGTGCGAGTTGGCGATGATTAAGATCGCGGGAATTTTTGAGCATCTTTTGCACGGCACGCGTCTGCTCTAGCTTTCTTTGCAGGTATTTTTCCAGATCAGCTATCGCGCGGGTGATGACATTAAGCTGA
>JAYTIZ010000027.1:0-3084 GCA_043731445.1 Gammaproteobacteria bacterium
GAGATTGAGGTTCAAGGCGACTTGTTTCATGCGCTGAATTTTCTCAGGCCGTGCTTACACCAAGCACACACAAACGGAAGTTATGCAGAGTTTCCCTAAGCATCGCGTTTTCATATTTGCTCCTGCCCAAACGATATCCGACAGTACAACCGTCATGTTTGCGCTGCCAGATGCGCTTCACCTTGGAGTTCTTTCTAGCGGGGTGCACGTAGCTTGGTCATTAGCGTCCAATAACCGACTTGGAGTGGGCAATGATCCGCGTTACATCAAGACCGTATGCTTTGAGAATTTCCCCTTCCCCGACGAAGACACCGGCATGACGTCCGAGCTACGCCAGCGCATAGGCGCGCTGGCCGAGCAGATTGGCGCCCACCGCAAGCGCCAGCAGGCGGCGCATCCGGATCTGACGCTGACCGGCATGTACAACGTGCTCGAAGTGCTGCGCGAAGGCCGCGAGTTGACGGCCAAAGAAAAAGCCATTCACACGCAAGGCCTGGTCGCTGTGCTCAAAGACCTGCACGACGAACTGGACGCCGCCGTGCTGCAGGCTTACGGCCTTGAACAGCACCTAGAAACCGATGCCCTGCTGACGCACCTGGTGGCACTCAACGCACAGCGCGCAGCCGAAGAAAAAACCGGCCACATCCGCTGGCTGCGCCCCGCCTTTCAGAACCCTGCAGCCAGCGAATCGCTATCAAATCGGGAGCTGCTTACGCCCGTAGCACAAAGGCTACAGACTGAAATGGCACTTGAAGAAGCGCCAAACCCCTTGCCCACTCAAACTAAAGGGCAGACAACCCAACCTTGGCCCGCCACCCTGCCCGAGCAGGTGCGCGCCCTCGCACAGGTATTGGCTGGCCAGCCAGGCGCACTCACCGTAGTCCACATAGAAGCCCGCTTCAAAGGCCGCGGCCCGTGGAAAAAAGGCCTGCCCCGCATTTTGGAGACTTTGGAAGCGCTAGGTCGTGCCCGCCGTGAGGGTGCCGGCTGGCGCCAACTATAAACTCCAAGAAGTTCAAGCGGCACAAGATAGAACACGAATTGCTGGTCTTTTTAAATTTGGGCAGCCTACCTGGATACTATTCCTTGAAACTTGGAAAATGATATGGCGAACAATTACAAGCAATACCAAGACGAGATAACTGCTGATATCGCGGCGGTGCTGAAAACTGCTGAGTGTCAACCGATTCTATTCGTCGGCTCTGGGTTTTCGAGACGTTATGCAAGTGGCCCGTCCTGGGAAGAGTTGCTTGAACAGCTTGCTGAAGCATGTCCGCTCATTAAATATGAATTCGCATACTACAAACAGAAATTTCCATCACTAGCGCATATCGGATCTGTTTTCGCAGAGGCGTACAGAGAATGGGCTTGGACAACAGGCAGAGAATTTTTCCCGAGCGATTACTATTCGTCAAAATATCCACCCGAAATATTCATAAAGCATGCCGCCTCCGAAATACTAGGTGCCTTAAAAATCACCAAAGGTAAATCTGACCTAAACGGGGAACTAGCCGCTCTCAGTAATATGGGGCCTCATGCCGTCGTTACAACTAACTACGACAAGCTGCTTGAGCCACTTTTTCCCAATTACGAAGTAATCGTCGGCCAGCAAATTTTTAGAAAATCCTTTCTGGTCCTTGGTGAAATATTCAAGATTCACGGCACTGTGGCTGATCCGCTTTCAATGGTGCTAACCGAAAAAGATTATGCTGAGTTCGACACTGACAAGCGGTATCTAAGCGCCAAGCTCCTCACATATTTTGCTGAGCACCCGCTTTTATTTGTTTGTTATCGTGCGGGTGATCAGAACATCAAGAACGTCCTCTACGACATTAGCCGTATGTTCCGACCAGAGATGACACTTAGCCCCAATATATATATTTTGCAATGGGATGAGACCCAGGATGACGTCTCTTATCCTCCACGCGAACAGGTGTTGGAAGTAGGCGAAGGTGTTAATGTTCGCGTAAAAAGTATCACCACCGCATCATTCGAATGGGTATTCAAAGCGTTTGGTACAAATGGATCGTTATCTAAAGTAGATCTTAAGGCCTTGCGATCATTGATGGCACGTACAGTAAACCTTATACGGAGCGATATCCCCGCGAAAAACGTCGAGGTCAACTACGACACTTTGGAACACGCAATTGCAAATGGGACCAGCTTTGCGAATCTTTTCGGCGTAACAACGTTAAACAATGCAGGAGCGGCAAATGCCAACCATCCATACACATCCCAGATGCTTGCCAAGAAACTAGGGTATACGCATTGGACAAAGACAAACGAGCTAATGAAAGCCGTTTTTCAGGCGACCGGGTTTGATATGAAAGCCTCGGACAATGTCTATCACGTCAGAGTTAAAACTGGCGAAAAGGATTCGAGTGGCGTTCGAAAATACTCAGATGCCACGATAGAACTACTAAAAAAGGTTGAGGCGGGCAAGGACTACGAGATTGCATCAGGTTGTTTAACAAAAACGTGACCGCTGGCATTGAACAGCAGGTGCGACTGAGTGAACTGACTGGCAATGGCAGGCAACTGGTCGCCCATCGGCGCCGTGACGCTCAACCGCAAACGCTACTCGATCATCAAGACGCATTCGGGCTACACCGATAGACAGCCATTGGCTGCATGAATGAGGCGACAACTACCTTGACGCGCGCCGTAACCCTGTTCCGGGTTTGGGCGCTGCTCTGGTGGGCGGTGCCCACCTTACCCATAAATAAGACCTGAGTAGTTACTGAATTGGTGACAAAGAAAGCCTGTAGCTTTTATTTTACGGGCGCAACCAGCTATCTAATTCACAGCACAATCATTCAAGCAAACCGGCTTCAGGGTTTGCCCCAAGCCCCGGTAGAGCGTGTCCCCTAGAGCAACCCCTTGCCCTCAGAATGCAAAAAGTTGCGACTACCATGCAGGCAGCTTTGACCCGGAGACCTGCATGTGGCCGCGACCCCATCCTCACACCCGCTCCCCGTTCCCTCACCTGCTGGCCCCGCTAGACCTAGGCTTCACCACCCTGAAAAACCGCGTGCTGATGGGCAGCATGCACACCGGACTTGAGGACGGTCGCAAACACTTTCC
>JAYTIZ010000028.1:0-3691 GCA_043731445.1 Gammaproteobacteria bacterium
ATTTTTTTACTATGCCAGAACTACCCGAAGTTGAAGTCACGCGGCTCAGTATTACACCGCACATAACAGGCAAACAGGTGATCGCCGTACGCGTGCGCGAAGCGCGCCTACGCTGGCCGGTGCCACACCAACTCGCCAGCCAACTTCCTGGGCAACGCATTGACAAGGTAACACGCCGCGCGAAATACCTGCTATTACAAACCTCCGCGGGTTGTGTCATTCTGCACCTCGGCATGTCCGGCAGTCTGCGCCTGTTACCTGAAAAAACTCCGCCGACCAAGCATGATCACGTAGATATCGTTTTTGATGATCACACCTGTTTGCGCTTGCGCGACCCCCGCCGTTTTGGGGCGATACTCTGGACACGCGCTGATCCTATGCAACATTCGCTACTCGCCGAACTTGGACCGGAACCTCTGGAAGAAAATTTCAGCGGAGCCTATCTTCACCAGGCTGCACGAGGCCGCACGCTGGCGATCAAACACTTCATCATGGACAGTCATATCGTGGTGGGCGTGGGGAATATCTACGCCAACGAGGCCTTGTTTGCGGCAGGCATTCATCCTGCACGGGCCGCGGGGCACATCGCCGCACAGCGCTATGAAAAACTCGCACACGCGATCAAGACGGTGCTTATGGCTGCCATAAAAGAGGGGGGTACGACACTGCGCGACTTTCACATTAGCGACGGCAAGGCGGGTTATTTCCAGCAAAGTCTTAAGGTCTACGGTCGGGCCGCACAAGCCTGTACGCACTGCAAACGCCCGCTAAAACTACTACGCCAAGGCCAACGCGCGAGCTTCTATTGCACACAATGTCAGCGCTGATAAATTACAGGGAAAACAACACAATGTCTCTTTGCTTACGCAAAGAGTTTGGGGAAGGATAATATGCTACGACTGACCGGGGCCTTAGCCTACCTTTGGCAGGCTAAGACCCTATCAGAAAAGGGTTAGCCTTTGGCTATAACCTTGGTTGCCTGCATGCCCTTGGGGCCGCGCGTGGCTTCAAACTCCACCTGCTGACCTTCGGCCAATGACTTGAATCCATCAGACTGAACAGTGGAGAAGTGAACGAACACATCATCGCTGCCATCGGAAGGAGAAATAAAGCCAAAACCTTTGGCGTCGTTGAACCATTTAACAGTACCATTTTGCATAACTTCTACCTCTTAAAAACCCTGAAAGGGGATATTTATAATTTTGCTGGAAGGAACGCGATCAAGGATGGGTACAACCTGGCACATATGCAGGGGTACGACAACCAACGGATACGGCAACTTCAAGCACCTCACGTCTTAAAATTAGGCGTGTTACGCGGCATAATATAGAAAGTCTTTTGTAAATACAAGCAATGTTTACTGTACAAAACGTACACTCAGGCACGATCTATCGGGAATGCCAGCACATCGTTAATGCTATTTACACCGACCTGTAACATCAGCAAACGATCCACACCCAGCGCAACACCACTACAATCTGGCAAGCCTACTTCCAGAGCTGCGAGTAAACGCTCATCCAATGCCACATCCGCTTTATGATGGGCGCGTCGTTGTACCCTGTCGTGTTCAAAACGCTCACGCTGCATGCCACTGTCACCCAATTCATGATAGCCGCTCGCGAGCTCCATGCCATTCACATAAAGTTCAAAACGTTCTGCAAGCATCCGCCCTGACAACGGCTCATGCCGTAAGCGCGACAAGGCCGCCTGCGACGCAGGGTAATTATAGATAAAGCACAAATGATTATGTCCCAGCCTGGGCTCCACGATATGGCTGAGCAGTAGATCCAGCCAACCATCACGGTCATCTTCGGCTAATCCAGCGACGTCGTTGATGCCGTTGCGCAAAGCGCAGGCTTTCAACGTCGGCGCCGAAGCGGCGTGAGTATCGACGTCTGCATAGCGCTGGAACGCTTCAGCATACGTCATACGTTCGCCAGGGTGTTTTATAACATCTGCCAGCAAATCAGTCGTCAAAGACTCTACTTCATCCATCAAGGCATGCAGATCAAAATCAGGGCGATACCATTCCAGCATGGTAAATTCCGGATTATGCTGCCTGCCCGCCTCACCATTACGAAAGGCTTTGCAAATTTGATAGATCGGCCCGCTACCCGCTGCCAGCAGACGCTTCATCGCAAACTCCGGCGAGGTCTGTAAAAAAAAAGTCTGTCCGTGCGGAGCAGAAGGTCCCTGGTATTGGGTTAACAGGCTGTCCAGATGCGGTGCGGTCGCACCCGTAGCAGACACGACAGGCGTCTCAACTTCCAATACGCCGCGTGCCTCAAAAAAACGTCGTATAGCGGCCAGCAGTCTCGCTCGCGCGCGTAGAATTTCTTGCGTCGCAGCGGGACGCCAGTCAGCGTTAGACGTCACAGACCAACTCCGCTAACTCTTGGTACACTGCTTCCCGTACGGCGTCCGGTCTGTTATAGGTTGGGTTCCAGGATTCTTGGTGCGAATGTCTGAGGCACGTTGTGTTGCGGTTTGTGCCTCCGCTGCACGACCTACCGCGCCCAATGCGCTTGCATATTCATCGAGGATGTCGGCAAAAGCCCTAGGGTCTTCGGTTACTGCATTGACGAACTCTAACTCAGGCATAGCGCGCTCAAAATAGTCTACCGATTGCGCGTACTTTTTTTGATCCAGGTTGAGGCGGGCTAATTCAACGAGGGTAAGATACACCGGGCCGAAGGACTGCTTGTCTAATTCATAGGCCCGATTTAACTCTGCTTCGGCCATGTCGAAGAAGCACGTCACACCCAAAGCGCGCCCGTATTCGTAGTGCATGATAGCCTGCTTCTTCGGATCAGCGTCGTTTAAGCTTGGTTCCGTTACTGCCTTGGCATAGGCCACACGAGCGTTATCCCATTTGCCGCGTTGTTGCGCAACAGCCGCCACTGCGACAGAGTTGTCTGCGGTATGCTCGTTAATAGGTACAACACAAGCTGTCGACAGCGCGCAAAACAAGAATGTGGCAGTGCGTTTTATGATCTGCATTGGCTACCTCATGCTACTTGCTCGTCAATTATTCCTTCGCTCTTGAAACATACTCCCCGATGCGCGTGTCTATTTTGAGCACATCCCCTATCTCAATGAACAAGGGCACTCTCACCACCGCGCCGGTCTCGACCGTGGCAGGTTTTCCGCCACCACCGGAGGTATCCCCGCGCACACCGGGATCGGTGTCAGTGACTTTAAGTAACACGAAATTAGGTGAGGCAACCGCTAGGGGCGTGCCGTTCCAGAGCGTCACGGTGCATATATCCTGCTCCTTGAGCCATTTTTTACTCTCACTCACCGCGTTACTGCCCGCAGCGTGCTGCTCGAAGGTGTCGGGTGCCATGAAGTGCCAGAACTCGCCGTCGTAATATAAAAACTGCATGTCCATATCGACGACATCAGCACCTTCCAGCGTGTCGCCGGATTTGAAAGTGCGCTCAATCACGCGTCCGGTCTTGAGGTTACGGATTTTGACACGGTTGAAAGCCTGACCCTTGCCCGGTTTGACCATTTCGTTTTCGATGATGGAGCAAGGATCGCCATCCATCATGACCTTGAGCCCGCCCTTGAATTCATTGGTACTGTAGCTAGCCATTTACCCCTCAGTCTGGGATGATGTTCCCGAAGTGAGTAAAAAATGGCTCAAGGAGCAGGATATATGCACCGTGACGCTCTGGAACGGCACGCC
>JAYTIZ010000029.1:0-6550 GCA_043731445.1 Gammaproteobacteria bacterium
TGTCGTGGGAGCTAAAAAATCCTAGTATTTAACAGCGGCGGCGGAGCTTATTGCTCCGCTTGGAATAATGTAAGGATGACCGCTGACTAAAGCGGCAGAGGGATCTCCCATGGAAAGCAGCCCGCAATCCACAGACCTTAACGAGGAAGGAGCTGTAACAACAGCTCCTTCCGAACTCAACCCTGCGGTACTGAATACGCCCATTGACGTCCGCAATGTCGCGTTGGCGGTGCTGGCCGTTTTGGCCGTCATTTTTTTCCTGAGTTGGGCTCAGGATGTGCTAATTCCTTTCGTCTTAAGCGTACTAGTGAGCTACGCACTAGGCCCCATCGTAACCCAGTTAGAAAAATGGAAAATACACCGTGCTATCGGGGCCGCTGTAGTACTCATCTCAATTATTGCTGGCATCTCTTACTCGGCTTACACATTGCGCGACGATGTGAATACGGTACTGACGGATCTGCCGACGGCTGCGAAGAACGTTGCCAAGTCATTGCGTAAAGAGCGTAGTAGTGAGCCGAGCACTATGGATAAAGTCCAGAAGGCGGCTACAGAGATAGAGAAAGCGACGAACGCAGCCACGGGTGATATTGTGGCTGCTCCTGCCGCCACGGTTGCGCAACCGGGCATTGATATCAGCGATTATATTCGGGCTGGATCCATGGGCTTGTTGGCCTTTATCGGCCAGGCCATCGTGGTGATATTCACGGTATATTTTCTGCTGATTTCGGGCGACCTTTTCAAGCGCAAGCTCGTAAAAATTACCGGGCCGACGCTCAGCAAAAAAAAGATCACTGTGCAAATTATGAACGAGATAGATTTGCAGATCCAGCGCTTCATGCTGGTGCAGATTTTTACCAGTTTCGTTGTGGGCGTAGTGACATGGCTGGCCTTTCGCTGGATCGGGCTGGAGCAGGCCGGGATGTGGGGGTTTGCCGCTGGTGTGTTCAACTCCATTCCGTATCTGGGTCCTGTCATCGTCACCGGCGGCACCGCGTTAGTGGGATTACTACAGTTTGGGACCATCTCTATGGCTGTAACGGTAGGGGGCACCGCTCTCGTTATTACCGCTTTGGAAGGATTTCTGTTAACGCCATGGCTAACCAGCCGAGCAGGGCGTATGAATGCCGTGGTGGTGTTTGTCGGTGTGTTGTTTTGGGGTTGGTTGTGGGGCGTGTGGGGATTGCTACTCGGTGTCCCGATTCTTATGGCGATCAAGGCCATTTGCGATCACATCTAGGACTTACAACCTATTGGAGAGTTGTTGGGAAAGTAGTGTCCTGCCGGTTGAGATCTAGCTATGGGCTTTAGTTATCCTGCCTAAGCTATTAAATATCATCTAAATTTAGATGAGCAATTCTTCCCAATTTCCCTGAGTGGTATCTTATAATGTGACCACGGAGAGGTACTCGAAGCGGTCATAACGGCACCGACTCGAAATCGGTTGGGCGGCAACGCCACGTGGGTTCGAATCCCACCCTCTCCGCCAAAATCTTGCTAATGAAGGTAGAGAGATTTGAACCCACGTTAGTAATAGCCGGTTCGACAAAATCGTCTGGAACGATTTTGAACCGCCGCAGGCGGGCCCGAAGGGTGGAGCGTAGGGATGCGCGGAATAATCTCACCCTCTCCGCCAGTTATCCAAACAGGAGAGTTATTTGCCTTTCTTGTTATGCCAAATTTACAACTTCTAAAAATATTTCCAGGACATGATTGATGGAGAGTACCCGTATCTGGCCGCGTGCTATTGTGCATGTGGACATGAATGCCTTTTTTGCTTCAGTGGAGCAACGCGATTTTCCGGAATTGCGTGGCCGGCCGGTGGCCGTGACTAACGGTGAGCAGGGCACTACTATCATCACCTGTTCTTATGAGGCGCGTGCCTTTGGTGTACATACCGGCATGCGGCTGCGCGAAGCACGAGTACTTTGCCCAGCGATTACCCAGCGGCCTGCACGTCCCAGAATTTATGCGGCTGTTGCCACGGCCATCATGGAAGCCTTGTGCGAGGTGAGTCCGGATATCGAGATATTCTCTGTGGACGAGGCTTTCCTTGATGTGACGCACTGCCAAAAATTATATGGCAGTCCGGAACGCATGGGCCATATGGCCCAGCGCATCGCCACGGAGGTAAGTGGCCTGCCATGTTCGGTGGGGGTAAGTAGCGATAAGACCACGGCTAAATTTGCCGCCAATCTTATCAAGCCCAATGGATTAGTCGTGATACCCCCGTGGGAAGTGCGTGAGCGTTTGGCGCGTGAGCCGGTCACGGCCCTGTCTGGCATCGCTGAGGGAATTGGTGGTTTTCTTGCTGCACGCGACGCACACACCTGCGGTGATGTCGCGCGCCTGCCAGTGAGTGTGCTGGCAGAGCGTCTGGGAAATCTGGGCCGACGCATCTGGCTAATGTGCCGTGGCGAAGATCCGGATAAGGTACAGCTTGATGTGGCTGCGCCTAAGTCGCTCGGTCATGGCAAAGTTATTCCACCCGGTACACGCGATAAACAGGTGCTACTCACTTATTTTTTGCATATGAGTGAAAAGGTAGGTGCGCGTCTGCGCCGCCATGATCTTGCGGCACAACATTTTTTTATCGGCTTGCGCACGCATACCGGCTGGATCAGCGATAAACCGCGTTTGGCAGAGCCGGGTAATGATGGCAGAGCGATTTACCATCTGTGTTGCGCGATGATGGAACATCACTGGCAGTCTGAACCGGTATCCCAGGTGCAGGTCACTGCCTTGGACCCGCAACCGGCACAGGGTCAGCTTGGCCTGTTTGATAGTGACCACAAAGCTGATCTGCTGAACCAGGCGATGGATAACATCAATCAGCGCTACGGTGATTTTACGCTGGCCCCAGCGCGACTGCTACAACGCTCCAAGATGCCCAATGTGATTGCCCCGTCCTGGAAACCGAGCGGACACCGGCAGTCAGCATAAAATTGATTATCGCAGGCACGTGAACCTTGCCTGCATTACCTCGTCCAACGATCCATGATTCCATCCGGCCAACGCCTCAAAATAATTGTCGCCTTTCTCATCGTTTATTTGGTGTGGGGTTCTACCTATTTGGCAATCCGCATTGGTGTGAGCGATTTGCCTCCAGCCCTCTTCGCCGGAGTGCGTTTTGTTATTTCAGGGATATTATTAGGTGTCTATGCCCGGCTGAGCGGGGTAAGCTTTCCAGATACGCTGCATGAATGGAAAATGATAGGCATAGTGGCTGTGCTGTTACTGGTCGGTGCGAATGGGCTAGTGGTGTGGGGCGAGCAATGGGTACCCTCTAATCAGGCGGCGCTGATTGTAGCAACGACAGCGTTGTGGATCGCGGGTCTAGGGTCGCTGGGTACACAGGGTGAGCGCCTGGCATGGCAAACCATCATGGGCTTGGGGATGGGTTTTATCGGCGTGGTGATTCTGCTGTCTCCGCATTTCACCGATTTCTCACCAGATTATTTTTGGGGACAGCTAGGCATCATGCTGTCATCGTTACTGTGGGCGAGTGGCTCCATTTACAGTAAACGTCAACGGCTAAGAACACCTCCACTTATGGCGGCTGCCATGCAAATGCTGGTGGGCGGTTTAATTCTGACCATCATTGGCTTGGCTACGGGTGAAACGGCGGCCTGGAAATGGACCGTGCCGAGTAGTGCAGCGCTAGGCTATTTAATCCTATTTGGCGCGGTGGCCTTTGCTGCCTATGTGTGGTTACTCCATACCGTTACTCCAGCGCAATTAGGCACCTATGCCTATGTGAATCCGGCTGTGGCGGTACTGCTGGGCTGGTTTATATTAGGAGAGAAACTGGCACCGGCGCAGATGCTGGGGATGTTAGTTATCCTGCTGGGCGTGGTGTTGGTGAGTACCTCAAAACCGGTTACTACGCTGGATTGAAGTATTAGTTGCTCCGCAGCAAGGAAAGCTACGGAGCAACTATGTTGGCTGAGTAAAACGACTACTTCGGTTTGTTATTCGACGCCTTTTTGAACCATTTTACGGATTCACCCCTGTCTTTGGGCACACCCTGGCCACGGGCATATAGCCAGCCTAGATTGTTCTGCGAGTAATGGTAGTTTTGATTTGCTGCGCGCAGATACCACTTGGCCGCTTCGGCGTAATCCTGTTTGACGCCGCGGCCTTCTTCAAACATCACTGCTAAATCGTGCTGACCTTCGGCCAAGCCTTGATCTGCTGATTTTTGAAACCATTTAACAGCTTCAGTGTCGTCGTGCTTAACTCCACCGCCCTCACTCCTAGCGTACATTAGACCCAGTTTGTTTTGTGCAAAGGCGGAGCCTTGCTCTGCTGCCTTACGGTACCACTTGGCTGCCTGCGCTGGACTCTTCTTGACACCCTGACCCTCAGAATAGGACGCAGCCAGGTTAGTCTGGGCCATCATATCGCCCTTGGTCGCCGCTTTCTGGTACCACTTGACTGACTCAGTGAAATTCTGCTTCACGCCGCGCCCATCGGCATACATAAAGCCCAGATTGGTTTGGGCCTTGGTATCGCCCTGTTTAGCGGCTTTGGTATACCACTTCAAGGCTTCGGTGTAGTTTTGCTCCGCTCCTTCGCCTTTGTCATACATCCTGCCCAGGGTAAATTGCGCCACGGCATCGCCCGCCTCAGCCTTTTTCTGAACCGTTGCCAGATCCTCGGTTGCGGCAAAAGCTCCCGACATGCAAGTGAGTGAGGCTAGAAATACGAGTGCAATGGTGATAGCTTTATAGCGCATTGGTTCTCCTGAATGGGCTTACGATGTTACTTCTGGGCGATGGTGCCTGCTATCTTCTAGCATAGCGCATTACATGGGTAAGGCATATAAGCTGTTAAGGGGTTACAGAAAACCTATAATAATCTGCTTACTTGAGAGGGTAGTATGGAAGACAAGATAAACGTTGCCGTTGTCGGCTTGGGCAGGGTAGGTAAGTCATTCCTGGAACAATTACTCGGGTTCCCGAAGGAAAGAGGCATCGCTATTCTCTATGCGGTGGAGAAAAACGATACCTCGGGAAGAAGCGTGGCCAAAGACGCTGGCATAACAATCACCACTATCGCCGAACTTTGCAATATGTGCAGCGGCGTGGATATCATCTTTGATTTCACGGGTAAGTCAGAAACTCGCCGTGAGCTGACAGACAAACTTGCTTATCTGCGCAACAAACACACCGTCGTCATTTCCGAAAAAGTGGCACGCCTGATGTGGGCTATCATGGGCGGCAAGGCTTTACCGGAGCAGGAGTAAACGACTACCCGTGGTAGCCGACGATGCGATCCACTTCATTTTTAGAACCGAGAATCACCGGCACGCGCTGATGCAGGTCGTCAGGTTGCATCGTCATAATGCGTTCCCGTCCCGTTGAGCTTACGCCGCCAGCCTGCTCGACGATAAATGACATCGGGTTGGCTTCGTACATAAGACGTAATTTGCCTGCTTTGGCGGCGTCCTTGGTGTCTTTGGGGTACATGAATACCCCACCGCGAATCAGGATGCGGTGTACCTCGGCAACCATGGAGGCAACCCAGCGCATATTGAAATTTTTCTTACGTGGGCCTTCCACACCCGCCAGGCATTCATCCACATAGCGTGAGATGGGCTCTTCCCAGAAACGCGAGTTGGAGGAGTTGATGGCGAACTCGAGGCAGTCTTCCGGGATTTTCATGCCGGGATGCGTAAGGATGAACTCGCCGATGTTTTGGTCTAATGTGAAACCATTTACGCCGTGTCCACTAGTCATTACCAGCATGGTGGACGGGCCGTATACAGCGTAGCCCGCACAGACTTGTTTGGTACCCGGTTGTAAAAAGTCTTTTGCCGTAGCGTTGGTCACGCCTTCCGGGCAACGCAGAATAGAGAAGATAGTGCCGACCGAAATGTTGACATCAATATTGGAAGAGCCGTCCAGCGGATCGAACACCAGCAGATAATTGCCCCTGGGATACTGTGGCGGAATGGAGTAGATGTCATCCATCTCTTCCGAACCCATGGCCGCCAGGTGGCCTGCCCACTCATTAGATTTGATGAACACATCATTGGTGATGACGTCGAGTTTCTTCTGCGTTTCACCCTGCACGTTCTCGCTGCCCGCGCTGCCTTGTATACCGATCAACGCACCTTTGTTTACGGCATTGGAAATCACTTTGCATGCAGTAACAATGTCGTTGAGCAATGAGGTAAAGTGACCGCTGGCGCTTTTATTTACGTGGCGTTGTTCTTCGATAATAAACTGGGTAAGTGTTGTACCGTTGTGCATGATGACTACCTTGTTTTATAAAGTTGGAAAATAATGACCTGAGTGCCCTTGCATAAGGGTTCCCATCACCAGACGCTTGCCGGGGGATACTCCGATTAAACCAATGCGTGGGAGGTCGTGTAATTAGCGACATTATAGCAAAAATCTGTCTGATCGTAAGGGTCATGTGGCCTTTTTACCGCTCGGATTGTGCCCAGGCGGGTTCTGGTTTATCCTTGCGGGCCTGCACAGCCTTGTTTCATAAGGAAATGGGCGGGTAATGGTTTTGCTGGAGAGGTGTCCGAGTGGTTTAA
>JAYTIZ010000030.1:0-10528 GCA_043731445.1 Gammaproteobacteria bacterium
TTGGCGACGTAATAGTCTTCGGTAAGCAGCTGACCGGAGACGTAAAAAGCAACGGCATCCGGCCCGTGCTGCTGGATAATCCGCGCAAATCCATCGGCAACGGTGTCCAGCGCCGCATCCCACGTTACGCGCTCACCGTGCACTTCTGGATAGAGTAGACGCCCTTCCAGGCCTACCGTCTCCCCTAAAGCTGCACCCTTGGAACACAGACGGCCGAAATTCGCAGGATGCAATTCGTCTCCACGAATTTCCAGACCACCGTCTTTGTCAGTGGTCGCGATAACACCGCAACCCACACCACAATACGGGCAGGTGGTGCGTATAGCTTGTCCGGATATCATTCAGTTATCTTTGTGGGATGGTGAGGCAATTACATTGCCTGAGGACTAAGTGACAAATGAACCTTCTCACCTTCAATCTTCACCGCGTAACTCTGCGCACAACCTTCATCGGGCGCAACAGCCTTGCCGCAATCCAGTTCGATATTCCAGCCATGCAGTGGGCAAGTCACTTTACGTCCGTAGACGATCCCTTGCGACAAGGGACCACCACGGTGCGGGCATGCATCGCGCAGCGCAAACACTTCATCATCAGCGGTGCGGAACACTGCGATATCCCCTTGCGCCGTTTTTACTACGCGTGCGCCCAAGCGCGGAATATCGGCCAGGCTCCCAACTTCAATCCAGTTCATAAAATTCTCAGGCGATCTGCTTAATAGGGATGTATTCATCTTTGTAGGCTCCAGCGGCGCGTTCTTCCCAGGGATCATGCACGTTCTTTTGTGAATCAAGGAAACGCTCATAGAGTGCTTTGCGATTTTCCGCATCATCCACGATTTTCTCCTTTACGTAAGACAAACCGACGCGCTCGATCCAGTGCGCAGTGCGATCCAGGTAATGTGCCTCCTCACGGTAGATCTGCATGTACGCACCGCAATACTCCAACACTTCTTCTTCGGTGCTGACCTTGCAAAGCAAATCCGTCACGCGCACTTTGATACCGCCGTTGCCACCCACGTGTAGCTCCCAACCGGAATCTACCGCCACCACACCGAAATCTTTGATGGTAGATTCAGCACAGTTGCGCGGGCAACCACTCACCGCCATCTTGAATTTGTGCGGAGTCCAAGAACCCCAGCTCATCTTCTCCAGCTTGATGCCCATCGCGGTAGAATCCTGCGTACCGAAGCGGCACCACTCCTTGCCGACACAGGTCTTCACCGTGCGCAGTGCCTTGGCATACGCATGGCCCGACACCAATCCACCCTTATTCAAATCGGCCCAGACAGCGGGCAGGTCTTCTTTCTTTACGCCGAGCAGATCAATGCGCTGACCACCCGTCACCTTCATGGTAGGAATGTTGAATTTATCGGCGACATCCGCAATCGTGCGCAACTCACTCGCGTTGGTAACCCCTCCCCACATGCGCGGTACCACAGAATACGTGCCATCTTTCTGGATGTTGGCATGCGCACGTTCATTGATAAAGCGCGATTGATAGTCGTCACCCACTTCATGCGGCCAGGCCGCGATGAGATAATAATTCAGCGCCGGGCGACACTTCGAACAGCCGTCTGGTGTACGCCACTTGAGCTGCTGCATGACGGCGGGAATGTTGGTTAAATGCTGGGTACGAATAGCCTTGCGCACCTCATCGTGCGGATAATCTGTGCAAGGGCACATGGGTTTCACCACGGGCGCTGCAGAGTAGTCACCACCTACGGTTGAGGCAAGCAGCTGCTCTACCAACCCTGTGCACGACCCGCACGAAGAAGACGCCTTGGTGTACAGGCGCACGTCTTCCACCGTGAATAGACCCTTCTCGGTGATCGCTTTAATAATTGTTCCCTTGCACACACCGTTGCAGCCGCATACTTCCATGTCATCACTCATTTGCGAAGCACGCGACTCACCGCCGCGCCCGGAATCACCCAGGTGCGCCTGACCAAACATCAGATGATCGCGCATGTCGGCGACATTCGCATTTTCGCGCATCAACTGGAAATACCATGCGCCATCGCCGGTATCGCCATACATCACGGCACCTTGAATACGGTTATCCTTGAGCACGATTTTTTTATACACGCCGCGTGCGGCATCCTGTAGAATAATATCCTCGGTCGTCTCATCGCCGGTAAAATCGCCCGCGGAAAACACATCAATGCCGGTTACCTTAAGCTTGGTGGACGTCGTCGAACCCTGATAGCGGCCATAGCCGATCTCAGCCAGGTGATTAGCACACACCTTTGCCATTTCAAACAGCGGCGCGACCAGGCCATACGCCTTGCCACGATGCTGCACACATTCCCCTACTGCATAGATGCGGGGATCATAGGTTTGCATGGTATCGCTGACCATTACGCCGCGCTCACAATGAATGCCTGCGCTCTTTGCCAGGGTAATGTTGGGGCGTATCCCTACCGTCATCACGACGATATCAGCAGTGACCTCTGTACCATCCTTAAAACGCACGCCTTGCACGCGTTTCTTGCCGATAATCTCCTGGGTTTCCGCGCCCATCATAAATTGCAGACCACGTTCCACCAGCGACTTCTTCAACATCTTCGCTGCAACAGAATCCAGTTGACGGTCCATCAGTGAATCACTTAGATGTACTACGGTCACCTTCATACCCTGGGCTAATAATCCGTTCGCCGCCTCCAGCCCTAGCAAGCCACCACCGATCACTACAGCATGGCGGTATTCCTTGGCTGCGCTCAGCATGGCGTCTACATCGCGAATATCACGGAAGGTAATGACACCGGGCAATTTGTTGCCGGGCACCGGAATGATGAAGGGATCTGAACCGGTCGCGAGCAACAAACGATCATAACTCTCGGTCGTCCCGTCATTGGCAATCACCAGACGCTTTTTGCGATCAATCTGCACGACCTCTTTGCCCTTGTGCAGCTGCACATGGTTGTCGGTATACCATTGATCGTCATTGAGCATGATCTCAGCAATGGATTTTTCGCCGGCGAGCACCGGCGACAGTAGAATACGATTGTAGTTACCGTAGGGCTCGGCACCGAACACGGTGATGTCGTACACCTCTGGAGCCAGGTTGATTAACTCCTCGATGGTGCGCATTCCCGCCATACCATTACCGATGAGGACAAGTTTTTCTTTCATGTAAATTAATCTCCCAGTCCTTAGCGACGCCGCAGAATATCACTTCTTTTAAGAGGCCACAAAGCAAGATATGGGCCATACCTTTTTAACTATATAAGTAGTTGATATATATTATATTTTACTATGTCTGTGACCGATAAATAAACCCTCTCAGTGGAAAGCACCTGTTGCGCGCACCAAAGCAGCACACACTCCCAATCTGACTCCCCTTATTGGTGCAAAAAATAATGGTCGCGACACACTCGTTACGTTTAGAAAACCCGCTGCATCATTAGCTGCAACAACGAAAAATACCTGCTCTTGGGCGATGGCATGCTTGTTGCTCTAGTTCACCGCAAACAACTTTTCGCGGAAGCCAGAGCATGCGTGTCCTCCTGATAGGAGAGAATTCGGTAAGGACAAAGATCTTGGACCAGAGTTTAACTAAAGCTGGTTACCATATCGTTGCAAAGTCAGGGAACACACGGCGGCTGTTAGCGCAAATAAATGAAGAAGACGCGGATGGTGTGGTTATTGAAGTGGATGCAGCAGGCCCAGTCATCACTGACCAGATACGGCATGTTAGCCAGAATCATCCTTGCCCTATTGTGATCTTCAGTCAACGCGGCAACGCTGATGCGAGTCGGGATGCTATCAAGGCAGGGGTAAGTGCTTTTGTTGTAGATGGTTTAAAAAGCGAACGGGTAAGTTTTATTATGGAAGTCGCCATTACGCGCTTTCACGAAACCCAAGCCTTGCAAAAAGAATTGCAGAAAGCGCTCGCAGATTTGCAGGAACGTAAATCCATTGAGCGCGCCAAAGGGATTTTGATGAAAAAAGACAGATTGAGTGAAGAAACGGCTTACAACACTCTACGCAAAATGGCTATGAGTCACAATAAACGACTGGTGGACGTGGCTGAGAGCATTATCACTGCTGAAGAATGCCTGGCACTTGGGCTGAAACAGTAATGTAGCAAGCAGTAGTTACGTCTCTAGGATGTGACTGCTAAGTAGTAGAAAACTAATTTGGCCAACGACGGCTAAGCAACGGACAACGGCGTCCATCTCTGCGGGAATTATCCCGTGGCGTTGGGCGCTTTTTTTTGCTTTGATTTTTTACTTTGGAGGAAGGACGCAATGAGTAACGAAAAAGACGATAACGCAAAAACTGGCCTGTCACGCCGTAAATTTATTAAAGCGAGCCTTACCGGAATTGGTGTGGCAAGCATTTACAGCATTATGCCTGCAGGACTCTCCAGCAGCGCGTGGGCAGCAGGCTCTGATGCGCCGGAGAAGACTGATCTCAATATTGGCTTTATTCCGCTTACCGATTGCGCAAGCGTTGTCATGGCAGGCGAGCTCGGCCTGTACAAAAAATATGGTCTCAATGTCAACGTTAGCAAAGAAGCCTCCTGGGCGGCGGTGCGTGACAAGCTCGTGCTCGGCGATTTGGATGCAGCGCACGTACTCTACGGGATGATGTATGGCACCACGCTAGGTATCGCCGGACAGAAAAAGGACATGGCGGTACTCATGGGTATCAACCATAACGGCCAGGGCATTACCTTCTCC
Source organism: Gammaproteobacteria bacterium (assembly GCA_043731445.1). Lineage (GTDB taxonomy): Bacteria > Pseudomonadota > Gammaproteobacteria > SURF-13 > SURF-13 > JAYTIZ01. The sequence goes on from JAYTIZ010000030.1 coordinate 4,685, forward strand.
AACAAGCTCAAAGAAAAAGGTGTCACCGATGGCGCTAGCTTGAAGAAACTCATTACCACTGAAAAAGGTAATTACACCTTCGCCCAAACCTTCCCCACTGGCACACACGCGATGTGGCTTTACTACTGGCTAGGCGCACATGGTATCAATGCCTTCACTGATGTTAAAAACATCGTCGTACCGCCCCCGCAGATGGTCGCCAATATGCGTGTCGGCAATATGGATGGCTACTGTGTGGGTGAGCCCTGGAATGCACGCGCGATTTTCGACAAGATCGGTTTCAGTGTCACGACCTCACAAGGCATCTGGAAAGATCACCCTGAAAAAGTGTTAGGCACGACGCTCGAATTTGTACAGCAATACCCTAACACCACACGGGCCATGATGAGCGCAGTACTCGAAGCGTCAAAGTATCTTGACACGCTGAGTAACCGTGGAAAAGTCGTCAGCATCATCGCCAGCAAGTCGTACGTCAACGCACCCGAAGTAGTTATTGGAAATCGCATGGTCGGCAAATACGAGGATGGCAACGGCAAGACCTGGGACGATCCGGATTACATGAAATTTTACGACGATGGTGCAGTGAATTTCCCCTACTACTCACATGGCATATGGTTCCTGACCCAATTCCGTCGCTGGGGCTTGCTCAAGGAAGATATTGATTATTTAGCTACGGCGAAAAAAATTAACCAGGTGGATCTGTACACCGAAGTAGCCAAGTCACTCAATATTTCCGTGCCGGCAAGCCCACTCAAAACCGAAAAATTATTCGACGGCATAGAATTCGATCCTGCCAAGGCTAGCACCTATGCGACTGGCTTTGAAGTGAAGGTATAAAGCCAGTATCCCGTGAACCATTATTTTGAGGGAGGAGAGTGTTGTGGCAGCCATCCTGAATTTACATAAAGAAAAAACCTCCAACGCACCAAAGTATACACCTGGAGAATCGAATATGGCTGAGACGGTAGCGGCGGCGAAACCAGCGCATTCATCTCCTGATGCTCTGATGCCAACGCGCGATGGGGCGCGTTGGCAAGAGCTGTTGCGGTGGCTCATTCCTCCTCTACTAGGCATTACTGGGCTAATTCTGATTTGGTCGGTAGTAGCACAAACTACTCCGTATCTGCCCAGCCCCGCCAAAACATGGGCCTCGGCGCTGGAGTTATTTTCTGATCCCTTTTATATCAAAGGGCCGAACGATGTGGGCGTCGCCTGGTTACTGCTAAAGTCACTCGAGCGAGTCGCAGTCGGTTTTAGCCTGGCTGCCGCAGTGGGTATTCCGCTGGGCTTTATGATCGGCAGATTTCTATTTCTGAATCGCGCGATGGCACCCATCATTAGCGTTCTTAGGCCGGTGTCACCACTCGCATGGTTACCCATCGGACTGGCCGTTTTCCAGGCGGCCGATCCTTCCGCCATCTTCGTGATCTTCATCACCAGCATCTGGCCGATCGTCATTAACACGTCTTTGGGGGTGACTAGCGTGTCGGACGATTACCTTAATGTAGCCCGTGTGCTGCGCCTTTCCGAATGGAAGGTGTTTACAAAGATTCTGTTGCCCGCGAGCCTACCGTTCATGATGACCGGCATGCGGCTGGCATTGGGCATTGCCTGGCTCGTTATTGTTGCAGCGGAGATGTTGACCGGTGGCGTGGGTATCGGCTTCTGGGTCTGGGACGAATGGAATAACTTGAATATGGAACACATCATCATTGCCATTTTTATCGTCGGCTTCATGGGGCTCCTGTTAGAGCAGGGCATGATGCTCATCGCCAACCGTTTTGATTATCGCAAACTCTAGGAAGTACTATGAATAATTCTGAGCTAGAAAAGTTTGTTGATGTAAATCACGTCAGCATGACCTTTACGACTAAGAACAATCCGTTCTATGCATTGGATAAGGTCAATATCAAAATTGGCCAGGGGGAATTCGTTTCTCTTATTGGCCACTCCGGTTGCGGCAAATCCACGGTGCTCAACCTGGTGGCAGGCCTGTTAAAGCCTACGAGTGGCGCGGTGCTATTCAAAGACCGGGAGATAGACGGGCCCGGGCCAGAGCGCGCAGTAGTTTTTCAAAATCACTCCCTGCTACCATGGTTAACAGTGTTTAGTAACGTGCATCTGGCAGTCGAGCGCGTGTTTGGAAGTACTGAAAGCAAAGCACAACTAGCCGCACGTACGCACAAAGTTATTGACATGGTGGGCTTAAGTGCAGCAACGCTGAAATATCCGCATGAGCTTTCTGGTGGCATGAAACAGCGTGTGGGTATAGCGCGCGCACTCGCCATGGAACCACAAGTGCTGCTGCTCGATGAACCGTTTGGCGCATTGGATGCGCTCACGCGGGCTTATCTGCAAGACGAACTCATGCGTATTTCTGCGAGTTCTGGCAACACCGTGTTAATGGTGACACATGATGTTGATGAAGCCGTGTTGCTTTCCGACCGCATCGTCATGATGACTAATGGACCGCGCTCCACCGTGGGCGAGATTCTGCCCGTAGATCTTCCACGTCCCCGGCGGCGTCTGGAACTGGCAGAAAATTCCCACTACATGCATCTGCGTGGGGAGATCCTGAAATTTTTATACGAGCGGCAGAAGAGTAAAGCAGCGTAATGGCGGCTAGGAAATAAAAAATGAAGCGCACAATCACACACAGAAAAAATTATTTATAAAACTTACAAAGGAACCCACGATGAATAAAAAGCTTCTGAAAAATTTTCAAATGGTAGTAATTGCCGGCGCAATCGTGTCGCCACTGCCCGCCCAGGCCGCAGCCACGCTGATTGATGCCATTAAGTACGGCAAGTTTTCTGGTCAATTGCGCTATCGCTTTGAGAATGTGGATCAGGAAGCCTTTGCCCAGGAAGCCGATGCTTCAACGCTACGCACCCAGTTAGGTTACACCACTGACAACTACCTGGGCTTTACGGCTTTTTTACAGGTCGAAAACGTATCTGACATTGGCAATGATCTCTACAACAGCACCGCAAACGGAAAAACTAGGTTTCCGGTAGTAGCTGATCCAGTGGGCACTGAACTTAATCAGTACTGGTTAAGTTATGAAACCCCCTACAGCACCACCCTCAAATATGGCCGTCAGGGCATCAATCTGGACAATCAACGCTTTATCGGCACTGTGAACTTTCGTCAAAATGACCAGACCTTTGATTCGTCTTCGATAATCAATACATCGCTGCCGGACACGACACTGACTTATGCTCACATCAGCAGAGTTAATCGCATTAACGGTGCGAATAACCCTAACACATTGCTAGCTGTTACCCGTATGAACAGTGATATATTCAACGCGACTTACAAAGGTTTTTCGTTTGGCACGTTAACCGCTTACGCTTACCTGCTCGATTTTGTAAACACTCCAGCCCCATCACACAAAGATTTCGGCCTGCGCTTTGATGGCGCACATCGGTTTGGTGGAAGGAAGGTTGTATATACAGCCGAGTATGCCACGCAAAGCGATTATCGAGATGGTGCGAGCACCAATGATGCCGACTATTTATCCTTGGCTCTGGGTACTGATATATCCGGTGTACAGATTAAGCTGAACTATGAATTACTCGGGGGCGATGGTACATACGGCTTCCAAGCACCGCTAGGCACACTGCATGCCTTCGACGGCTGGGCTGACCGTTTTCTGGCCACACCCGGAGACGGTATCAAGGATATATTTATCAGTGCGGGTAAAACTATCTATGGCGTGAACCTGTTTGCGGCGTATCACGACTTTTCTTCGGATAATCTCGACTATGATTACGGGACAGAATGGGATCTTTCAGCAGCAAAGAAAGTCAACAAGTATCTGACTTTAAAAACCGAATACGCAAGCTATGATGCCGACAGAAATACTCTAAACGTAACTCGTAATACCGGACCACGGGCCATCCAGACCAGGAATGTGAACATCTTATGGCTAACCGCGGACTTTCAGTTTTAGCGAGGCGATAGTCCACAATCTTCAACTAAATATTTTCACTACTATAGAGTTGGCACCAGGCACATAACCTGTCCCATTAACCATCTTGACCAAGCATATTCAGAACTTGTACTATCTGTCATGATAGCTTGGTCAAGATGTCCTGGCTTTTCGCTCGTTGCTCAATTGCAGAAGAGTCTAGACAAATGGACCCACTCGTTACCATCGTTGTTGTGCCACGCGAACGTTTTAGTCAGAGTATCAACTCGCTTGAAAATATATACGAGAATACCCCCCCTCCCTTTAAGTTGATCTATGTTGACGGTAATTCCCCTGCGCATATCAAAAGTTGTCTCGAAGCCAAAGCAAAACAAAAAGCATTTCAACTCATTCGTACCGAGCACTTCCTGACGTCAAATCAGGCACACAATATGGGGCTGGCGCACGTCACGACACGCTATGTTGTCTTTATTGATAACGACATATTTGTGGCACCGAACTGGCTGGAGAAGCTGGTGCAATGCGCAGAAGAAACTGGCGCCTGGGTGGTCGGGCCGCTTTATCTAGGAGGCAAACTGGAAGATCAGATAATCCATTTCGCTGGCGGAACTTTACACTTTAGTGAGCGGAATGGACAAAGAGCCCTCCATTGCACGTGCCCTCTCGCAGGGCAAAAACTTTCCGAAGTGCGTCAGCAATTACACTGCGAACCTACTGAGGCCATAGAATTTCACTGTGTCCTGGTTCGTAACGAGTCATTTAAAAAATTAGGCCTGTTCGACGAAACGATGATGAGTCACAGTGACCACAATGACTTTTCCCTTTTGGTGAGAGCAGGCGGGGGCTCCGTTTGGTTTGAGCCTGCTTCAGTACTAGCATATTACTACACAGCGCCACTTACTTGGTCAGATCTACCCTACTTTTTCTGGCGCTGGAGTGATGCTTTCGGGAAAATCAGTACCGATAGTTTTCGAAAAAAATGGAATTTACCTGCCAACGACCCCTACATTACTGGGATATCACGCTACTCTAGATGGCACCGCCGCCGTGCTGTTTCGCTTTGGCTTCCTGGCCAGCCCAGGGGACTCTTGAGAAAAGTCAGACTAGCAGTGGCCTACTTACAGGAATTTATATTGAATGGTTTCTACAAGCTCATTCAAAGTAGGTACTAGTTTAAATAACCCGTTTCACTCCTGGCACGAAAACATAGCGATATTTCATGCAGCATGCTCGCGGGTAGCGCGAAACTCGATGTCCGGCCAACGCTCCCTGGTAAGCTCCAGATTGATGCGCGTAGGGGCGATGTAGGCGAGATCACCCGCATTATCGAGCGCTAGATTATCATGCGCCTTGAGGCGGAACTCTTCCAGTTTTTTCGCGTTGGTGCTGTTCACCCAACGCGCCGTAGCAACCTGTACGTCTTCGAAGCTGCATTCCACACCATATTCATGTTGTAAGCGATAGGCCACCACATCGAATTGCAGCATACCCACTGCGCCGAGGATAAGATCATTGCTGTTCAAGGGCCGGAATAATTGCGTGGCGCCCTCTTCGCAAAGTTGCTCCAAGCCTTTCTGTAGAGCTTTCATGCGTAATGGATCACGCAGACGGGCACGGCGAAATAATTCTGGTGCGAAATGCGGAATACCACCGAAGCGCAAAGCCTCACCTTGCGTAAAGGTATCGCCGATCTGGATGGTGCCGTGATTGTGCAAGCCGATGATATCGCCGGGATAAGCTTCTTCAATGTGTTCGCGCTCGCTGGCCATAAAGGTGATGGCATTGGAAATCTGCACGTCACGCCCAATACGCACATGGCGCACCTTCATACCTTTCACATAGCTACCAGAGCATACGCGCAAGAAGGCGATACGATCACGATGCGACGGGTCCATATTAGCTTGTATCTT
>JAYTIZ010000031.1:0-5485 GCA_043731445.1 Gammaproteobacteria bacterium
TGAACAATGAAATACGTGAGATCATTATCGTCTGTCTCTGCATGGATATAGGATTCTCCATATTGGGCTGGCGCTTCTTTGAGTATCCTGGATATAGATACAAACTCGAACAGCCAGTAATCTTGGGCCAGCATAGACCAGTAAAATAATGCCCTGGCGGTACGACCATTGCCATCAATAAAGGGATGGTCATAGGCCAGCCAGAAATGCAGGATGATCGCTCTGATGAGGGGATGTATATAACCGTGGGCATGGTTTACGTCGTTCGCGAATTCGCACATTCGTACCAAGCGATCAGGTAGTTGGCTTGCGGGCGGTGGGGTATGCAAAATTTGTTGGCTCGCATTATCTACTACCTGCACCCGCATTTCATCAACACCCTGAAGTCTACCCGCTGCACTCGGGTCATCGAGCGTGTCTTTGGTCAGCAGTTTGTGTAAGTCCAACACACTGTTCGGCGTGAGTGCATTTTTCTTAAGATGCCGTATCGCCTGCATAGCCTCGTAATTGTTGAAGATCATCTGCTCGCTGGTGTTGCGAGGTTTGCTCCCCTTGCGGATCATGTCCGCAGCGACCTGGCGCGTGGTCGAGGCGCCCTCAAGCTGACTGGAGGTGATGGCTTCCTCTACGAGCGAGTTGAAGATATACCGGTCACGCGTTTCTGGGGTGATGATAACTTCCGGCAATACGATACGCCCGCCGCCTTTGCGGTCTATTCCGTGTATTTTTTCCTGCACGATGTCGGGCATCGCGAATTTGAAGGGTCGGCCAGCACTATCTTTTAGAGGTAACTCACGATATATGAGTGAGCGGGCGAGTTTCACACCTAACCACCATTCTTCATGGTCAAGCGCGCAAGGCGGTGGCAGGTGCCGGAGCTTTCCCCAGTGCAGATACCGCCCGGTCGGTGTGGCGTTAATGCCGCATTTGAATATATCCGGCAGCCGCGCGCCGTGCCTGTTAAATAGTTCGGGTAATTGTTTTGGTTTTGGAGGAATCTTCATATAAATTTATCAATTTTTATAATATTGATAATATTCTATCAGTATTTGATAAAAGCATATCAATTTTTTAATTATTGATAGATTTATGTCAATTCACCCACCAATATAAGTAACATATTGATTAATAAGTTATAAATTTGATATGGACGGTTATTTTATGAAAATCACCCTAGTCGTACCTATGTATGGTCGAAGACCTAATTTTTGAACTACAGAGCAAAGACGTTGCGTTATGCACTCAAGGCCTACTGAGCCAGGCTAGAGTGCAATGCATCCGCGTGGTAACGCAGATGTTCGCCGATGAAACTGGAGACAAAATAATAGCTGTGGTCGTAGCCCGGCTGCATGCGTAGGGTCAATGGGTAGTCTTTTTCTGCGCAGGTCTTCTGCAATAATTCCGGTTTTAATTGTGCGTGTAGAAACTCATCATCGTCACCTTGATCTATCAAGATTGGCAGGCGCTGTTGCGCCTGCTCAATGAGGCGGGTCGCGTCATACGCTTTCCAGGTTTCACGATCCGCACCGAGATAACCGCTGAACGCCTTTTCACCCCATGCGCATTGCGTGGGCGCGCAGATGGGCGCGAAGGCAGAAACAGAACGGTATTTACCGGGATTTTTCAGCGCGACGATTAGCGCGCCATGCCCACCCATGGAATGGCCGCTGATGGATTTTCGCTGGGGATCAAATCCGAAATGGGTTTCGAGCAAATCAGGTAATTCTTTCGTCACGTAATCGTACATGCGGTAGTGTTGCGACCAGGGTGATTCCGTTGCATTAACATAGAAACCGGCGCCTAAACCGAAATCCCACGCGTCTCCTGCACTAGGGACATCAAGGCCGCGCGGACTGGTATCCGGCGCGACCAGAGCGATGCCAAGCTCAGCCGCATAGCGTTGCGCGCCTGCTTTCACCATGAAATTTTCCTGGGTGCAGGTGAGGCCAGACAGCCAGTACAAAGCGGGCACCGGCCCACGTTCGGCTTGGGGTGGAAGATACACGGCAAACCGCATTGTACAGTGGCAGGTTTGCGAGGCATGGTCATAGGTTTCAAGCCAGCCGCCAAACATTTTTACGCGGCTGACCAGCGTGGGAGCGGTCATGCGCTTAGTACACAATCACCGAGCGAATACTCTTACCCTCATGCATCAAATCGAAGGCGCGATTAATATCTTCCAGCGGCATGGTGTGCGTGATCATCTCATCGAGTTTTATTTCGCCGCTCATATATTTTTCCACATAGCCGGGTAACTGCGAGCGGCCCTTAACACCGCCGAAGGCAGTGCCGCGCCATACTCGGCCAGTGATCAATTCAATCGGTCGCGTGCGGATTTCCTGGCCTGCGCCAGCCACGCCGATGACGATGGATTCACCCCAGCCGAGGTGGCAACATTCCAGGGCAGAGCGCATGAGCTCCACGTTGCCGACGCACTCAAAGGAGTAATCCGCTCCACCGTCGGTCAGATCAGAGATCACCTCGGTGATGGGCACATCGTACTCGAAGGGATTAATGACATCCGTTGCGCCGAGCTGTTTGGCCATCACGAATTTATCGGGATTAATATCAATGGCGATGATGCGCCCCGCCTTGGCCATGACAGCACCTTGGATTACGCTGAGACCAATTCCGCCCAGGCCGAAGACGGCCACACTAGATCCAGGTTCTACCTTGGCTGTGTTGAGCACCGCGCCGATACCGGTGGTGACGCCGCAGCCGAGTAGACATACCTTGTCTAATGGCGCAGCTTTATTGATCTTCGCGAGCGCGATTTCCGGCACTACCGTATATTCGGAAAAGGTTGAAGCGCCCATGTAATGGTAAATGGGGTTACCATTTTTTGAAAAGCGCCGCGTGCCATCTGGCATCAAACCCGCCCACTCGGTTTTGGCGATGGCCTGGCAGAGATTTGTTTTACCGGAAAGACAATACCGGCAATGGCCACATTCGGGGATGTACAAAGGAATTACATGGTCACCTGGCTGCACGCTCGTCACACCCTGCCCCACCTCTTCCACTACAGCACCGCCCTCGTGCCCAAGTATGCATGGGAAAACGGCTTCCGGGTCTCGACTGGCGGGGTCACGGCCACCGAGCGTATAGGCATCGGTATGACACACACCCGTCGCGACAACCCGCAACAAGACTTCACCAGCTTGTGGACCTTGCACGTCAATCTCTTCAATCTGCAAGGGTTTCCCTTCTTCCCAGGCAACGGCAGCGCGTGATTTCATGTGCTTCTCTCCGATGGTAAAATATTATTATAGTAGGGGATTATTACACCATTTTTGCGGCATGTCTTGTCAGAGTGCCCACTATCTGTCGGGCTAACGACAGCACCTAATACCCTAGCACACCACCTGGTAGTGGTTCACAATGTTGATCTTGTGCTAAGAATATCCGTTCTCACAGAGGGCGACAAAATCATGCTTGGATTTTTCGCAGATAGTTGGCTTGATCCAGTTTATAAAAGCTTGATGAACTAATGAATTTTACGTCTTTAGTACATTATCGAGGCTTGGATGCCATGTTGCTGGCGGTGCTGCTGGTCGGTTGTGCGGAAGACAAAAATCACGCCTTCCAGGGCTACACCGAGGGTGAGTACGTGCGAATTGCGGCACCCATCGCGGGTAGCTTGACCTTGCTGAACGTTGTGCGTGGCAGCCAGGTCAGCGCGGGCGACGCGCTGTTTGCGCTTGAGCAGGAGAATGAAGTGGCAGCGCGCGGTGAATCTGCTGAGCGCTTGAAGGCCGCCGAGGCGCAACTGGAAGATCTGAAAAAGGGCAAGCGTGCACCCGAGCTGGACACGGTCAAGGCCCAGCTTGCTCAGGCCCAGGCTGACTTCAAGCTTGCCGCGACGCAGGTGCAACGGCAAGAGAAGCTGGTGGCCGCAAATTTTGCGACCAAGGAAAATCTGGACACGGCGCGCTTCACGTTTGAACGAGCGCGGGCGCGAGTGGCAGAACTCACCTCACAATTAGAGGCCGCGCATCTCTCTGCACGGGAAGATACGATCATTGCCGCCAGTGCCGAAGCCGAAGCGGCACGTGCGGCACTGGCGCAGGCGGACTGGAGGCTTGCGCAAAAATCAGTGAAAGCGCCGGTACAGGGTTTGGTGGCGGACACGATTTATGTACAGGGAGAATGGGTGCCGGCCGGTTCACCCGTGGTGTCTTTACTGCCGCCGCAAAACATCAAGATACGTTTTTTCGTACCGGAAGAAATACTCGGTGCGCTGCAGACCGGGCAGACAGTGAACGTAGTCTGTGACGGCTGCAAGAAAACTATCGCGGCAAAAATAAGCTATATCTCGCCACAGGCCGAATACACGCCACCCGTGATTTACAGCAAAGAAAGCCGCAGCAAGCTCGTGTTTCTAATCGAAGCACGACCTGCACTGGCAGATGCGTTGACGCTACACCCCGGACAACCTGTAGATGTAAGTGTAGGCCCGCCGTGAATACGAATACGGATGTCATCAGCGTGCACAATCTGACCAAGAGTTTCGACGGCAGGCGTGTGGTGGATGATTTTTCGATACGTGTGCAGCGCGGACAGATCTTTGGTTTTCTCGGCCCCAACGGCAGCGGCAAAACCACCACGATACGCATGTTGTGCGGACTGTTGACGCCGGACAGCGGCAGCGGCACTTGCCTGGGCTACGATATTCTTAGTGAGGCGGCGCTGATTAAACGCCAGGTCGGCTACATGACGCAAAAATTCAGCCTCTACGAAGATATGAGCATAGGCGAAAATCTCGACTTCGTCGCCCGCATTTATGCCGTCAAATCGCGCCGCGCCGCCGTTGAACGTTCTTTGGAACGGCTCGGCTTAGCGGAACGGCGTAATCAGATGGTGGGTACGTTATCTGGCGGATGGAAGCAGCGTCTTGCGCTCGCCGCATGTTTGTTGCACGAACCACAACTGCTCTTGCTGGACGAGCCGACTGCCGGTGTAGACCCAAAAGCCCGCCGCGATTTCTGGGATCAAATCCACGAGCTTGCCGCCGAAGGTTTAACCGTACTCGTCAGCACGCATTACATGGATGAAGCGGAGCGCTGTCATGAGCTCGCCTACATTGCTTACGGCAAGCTACTGATCCAAGGCACCGCGCGTGAAGTGGTGCAACGTTCGGGACTCACAACTTGGTCGGTGGAGGGTAATGATATGACAGCGCTGGCGAATGAATTGAGAACACAGCCTGGCGTGGAGATGGTGGTACTGTTCGGAACCATGCTGCATGTGAGCGGCACCGATGCTGACCTACTCGCGCGAAGCATCGCACCTTACCAGTCCCGCCCCGGCTTGCGCTGGTCGCCCGCAGCAACCAGCCTGGAAGACGTATTCATCAAGATGATGGAAGAGACGCAAGACAATTTCCATTAAGGCCAATCCACTGCTTACTAAAATGCAGCACAACTATTTTTCCTGGTTTCGTTTCTGGGCCGTGCTGACCAAAGAATTTGTTCAGATGCGCCGCGAC
>JAYTIZ010000032.1:0-12838 GCA_043731445.1 Gammaproteobacteria bacterium
AATAACGTCCAGCCAAATTGAGGAAATGCTATGACCTCCTTCTTGCGTTTTCTCGCTGCTGTATTACTTCTGTTTCCCATCTGGGTATCCGCTGCCAGCGAAAAGGAATCCATCGAAGAAATATCCAGCTCTTTGAGTTCCATCACTGAAGAACAAATTCCTGCACTCACAGAAAAGGCCAACGCTGGGGATAGTAAAGCACAGCTTTTGCTCGGATTCGCTTATTTCTATGGGCGAGGTATTACCAAGGATAATGATGAAGCGAACAAGTGGCTGGAAAAAGCTGGCGAGCAGGGTAATATATTAGCTCAATATCAGTTAGGTGTGAACTACGCCACGCCCGCTACCACAGCCAAACCTGATTTTGACCAAGCTGCAAAGTGGTATGCCAAAGCGGCTAAGCAAGGTAACGCCGAAGCACAGTTTCGACTAGGCACACATTACCGCATGGGCGCAGGCGTAGCTCAGAGTGATGCCGATGCAGTAAAGTGGTTCCAGAAGGCCGCCGATCAAGGCCATGCCGAAGCGCAATGGAGTCTGGGACTCATGTACCAGCGCGGCTTTGGAATCGCCAAAAGTGAGGCTGCGGCTGCAAAATGGTATCGGCTCTCAGCAGAACAGGGCTTTGCCAAGGCAGAGTACTATCTCGCAACCTTGTATGAGTTGGGGATGGGTGTGCCCAAAGATAACGTCAGTGCTTACAAGTGGCACACTGTTGCGGTCGCTATGGGAGAGCCTTCCGCGCTCAGATTCAGAGAGTATCTCGCCGAAAGAATGACCCAGAAAGAAATCACCACCGGGCAACAGCAAGCAACGAAATGGTTAAGCCAGCATCAACAAAAATAGCGGTGCCTGTAAAGCAGTTATTCCTTTACTAGGCCAGGCCAATTTTTATCGGCTTCTTTAATGTATCCCGCCGTATCAGTTAGCCATTCCTTACGAACGCTGAGGCTGTTATTCAGATAGAGTTTCCCGCCCACAATAGACCATGCGGCAGGATCAATCGGAGCCAGGGCATTTTTAGCCGCTGCGTAGGCACAGTAGCCGCCATACTGAGGTGCATACTTTTCCGGGTTGGCTTTAAAAAGATCACGGTGTTCCGCGCTTGCGAAATACCAATCTGCACCCTTCCATTGGTAGGAAAATTCTTTAGAGCCTTTAACAGGGGCACTATCCGTAACATAGGCGACAGGATCATAGCCGCTAATGGCCGCGTGGTCGTTCACATAGATCGCGTTACCTGCAAAGGCGTAGGACGTCATCAGTAACCCAAGCATTACTAAAAATATTTTTCTGACCATATCTTGCTCCATCTTGTCTGAGATCAAGTATCACATTCTGCAACGATAACTTCTTTAATGATTCCATCGCTTACCCAACGGTGTAAAAAACCCGCAGTGGTTGCAGCAGCCTGCTCTTCCGGCACCCATTCGCAAACGCCTTCGCAGAGCGCAGCGAAATTATGACCCTCGCGTGCGGCATCAAAAGCGTAGGCCTCTTGCAGCGCTAGAGAGCGGAAATAGGTTTTTAGTTCCTGGCGCCAGACAAGAATAGCTTGCGGCGACTCCGTTTTCTGCGGCGCTTCAGGAGTGGTTTCTTCCTTCAGCGCAGCCCAGATAGCCTGAATGTTCCATGCCTGTTCTAAACGCCGTACTGAATCATGCATCTTAAAATGCATTGTCGCCCAAGCGTCCGGTGCGAGTCTTGCCATATCCTCCAAACTAACCACTGTGCCATTCTCTGCATCAAAAGCGTCTATCAAAGCCCATTCAAATTCGGCTAACTCACTCAATACGGGCGTTGCAGCATAGGGAAGATTACACCTTAAAAAGTTGCTCATGTGCTGGCCGAAATAGCGCAGGGAAAAATGTTGCGAGGGATGTGCATCTATATACTTCAGGCAAAGCATATGAAACTGTTCGTCACCGAGTAGACTATGCAGTATCTCAAAGTCATTGGCCAGGGCCTCGGCCAAGCGCATACGGTAGGCGTCTGCATAGATGCTTAAGCGAAATTCTGCGGAAGCTTGTACGTTACTCACCACATTTTCTTTTATATCTGCTACTGATTCGGGTGTGACGAGATAACCCTGAAAACACGTTTGTAGCTTACCGAGATTAACCATACCATTAAACTCAGGCAGCCGACCTTTTTTGAACCTGTGCATGATCACCGATTGTCTTGCCATGAATTGCTTCAGCTATTGCGCGTGCCTTGTCCAGCTCTGCCATGACTTCCGCTAGCGGTGGGATATTGTCATCACGTTCGATCATGGTGCTCACCCGCCCAAAGCGCCGCACCGCATTCTCATACACCACCCACACCGGATCAATCACGGGTGCATCATGCGTATCAATAATGATATTACCATTCATGCTATGGCCAGCCAGATGAAACTGCTGCACGCGTTCCACCGGGATACCATTGAGATAATCCTGTGGATCAAACGCATGATTGCAGGCACTCACATAAATGTTGTTGACGTCTAGCAATATTAAACAATCTGCGCCTTCCGCAACGGCGCGCAGAAATTCCCACTCTGTCATGGCCGAGTCAACGTAAGTGAGATAGCTGGAGACATTTTCAATCAACATCCTGCGGCCCATAAAATCCTGCACCTGCTGAATGCGTGAAACAACATGTGACAACGCTTCTTCGGTGTAGGGAAGCGGCAAAAGATCGTGCATGTTTGTGCTGCTGACACCCGTCCAGCATAGGTGATCGGATATCCAATGCGGCTCTATACGTTCAGCTAATGCTTTAAGCTGACGCAAATAGTCTTTGCTCAACGGGTCGCCACTGCCGATGGAAAGTGACACACCGTGCATGACCATCGGATAATGTTCGCGGATGCGGTCAAGATGATAAAGCGCCTTGCCACCTGGCACCATATAATTTTCAGACAGCACTTCAAACCAGTCCACTTGAGGCGATTCATTCAGAATGGCCTGATAATGATCAGTGCGCAGCCCCAACCCAAAACCCAGATAGGGTAATTTTTCTTGCATGGATGTCATACGGCCTACAGTGGTGATATTAAATAGTGAATAGTGAATAAATAAACGGAGGATACGACAAGGGTAAACCGGGCGACAGTGCGCCGCCCGGACACTACAGAGACATTAACCTCTCTATCATTTTGAAAATTCATTCCTAACCTGAGTGCCTAACGGGCCACCCCACATCTTGTCGTAGGCTGCTTTGCACTCTGCATCAGAGTTCATCATCACAAAGCCGTGGCCTTTGCAGCTATTCAGACCTTTACAGTTATTGGTCGTGGTCTTGCAAGCTGAATTGCCCTTGCAAGAATTTACACCAGAACATGCTACCTTACCTGAGTTAGCAGTCGTAGACTGACCTTCCGTGGCACAACCCGCGGCCAGGAAAATACCAGCAGCGGCTGTTGCTAACATAACACCTTTAAACGTATTTGCTTTATTCATAAAGACCCCTTTTGCTTTGCGTTACATGTGGAAAAACCGGACACTCTTCTGCGCCGGACTGTGCTGAAAATTAATTCTCCTGGCTGAGTGCGGCCTGGGCTGCGTCACACTCTTCCTGAGTAAGACTTATGAAACCTTCGCCTTTGCAACTGTTCTTACCCTTACAACCATTCTCACCCTTGCAATCGCCCTTCCCTTTGCAGGAGTTCACACCTTCACAATGCATCTTATCCGTCGTTGTAGTTGCATCTGCCTTATTCGCAGCGAAGCTCACATCCGCACTCGCAAACAGACTCGCCGCAACACTCGCTAAAATAAAACCTCTCACTCTAGTGGCTTTACTGTTCATCACTTAGCTTCCTCTGCTTTCAGGGTTGACATGGACATGGGATATCCGCACTTCGCCAGAGGGACATCTTCAGACCATTATAGTCAAAATAAAGGCCATAACAAGGATTAACCGTGCCTACCCTGTATACACTATCCGCCCCACAATCGTCACGCTATTGTGGTGAGATTACACCCGGAACCCACCAAATACTTAACATTTTCATAACATTCCAGAGCGGTCATTGTAGGACGTACAGAGAGGATGCTCTAATGCTCATCACTTGTGCACAACAACAGAGCAGCCAGACTTAGCATTCTGGCCTTACTGAAGGATATTTACATGGAAAAGCCGGAATATGATCTCTGCGTGATTGGCGGTGGTTCAGGCGGGCTCGTCGCGGCAGCGGGCGGTGCCACACTGGGTGCAAAAGTTGTTCTGATCGAAAAACATGCTTTAGGGGGTGATTGCCTCCATTACGGCTGCGTGCCCAGTAAAGCACTTTTGCACTCCGCGAAAGTGGCTCACACGATGCGCACGGCCAACACAGCAGGCATTGAACCCCACTCGCCCACCATCAACATCAGCGACATCATGCAGCGCGTGGCGTCGGTTATTAAAACCATCGAACCCAATGACAGTCCGGAGCGTTTCCGTGGCATGGGTGTCGAGGTTATTTTTGGGGCGGGGCAATTTACCGACCCCACTACATTTTCCGTTAACGGTCGCGCACTCACGGCAAAAAACTTTGTGCTGGCAACCGGCTCACGTGCCGCCATGCCACCCATCGCAGGCTTGGATACTGTTCCCTATCTGACGAATGAAACGGTGTTCTCGTTGAATGAACCTGTACCGTCGTTGATCATACTCGGGGCTGGGCCTATCGGCCTGGAAATGGCGCAGGCTTTCAACCGCTTAGGCAGTCAGGTGTCCGTCGTGCAGCGTAGTCAGCAAGTACTTTCCAATGAAGACAGCGATATCGCAGCGGTGGTTTTCGAAACGCTGCGCAAGGAAGGCGTGCAATTTTATACTGGCCATACTCCCGTGCGTGTCGAAGGTTCAGCGGGTGATATCCGCCTGCGCCTCAAAACGAGTGATGGCATAGAAAAACCCTTGAACGCCACGCATTTATTAGT
Organism: Gammaproteobacteria bacterium; assembly: GCA_043731445.1. GTDB lineage: Bacteria > Pseudomonadota > Gammaproteobacteria > SURF-13 > SURF-13 > JAYTIZ01. Next base: position 4,908 of record JAYTIZ010000032.1, read on the forward strand.
TGCCACCGGTCGGCAAGCTAATCTGGAAAATCTGGGCTTAGCAGCAGCAAATGTGCAACTCAATGACAAAAATCACTTGATGCTCGACAAGCGTTTACGCACTACCAATAAACATATTTACGCGTGCGGCGATGTGACTAATGGTTATCAGTTCACGCACATGGCCGAGCATCAGGCCGGTGTGGTACTGCGCAATACCCTATTCCACTTGCCTGCCAAGGTGGAAGAACGTGTCATCCCCTGGTGCACCTTCACCGACCCCGAAGTAGCTCGCGTAGGTTTATCCGAAACAGAGGCAAAAGACCAAGGTATTTCGCACAAGGTCTACACCTTTCCGTTCAAAGAAATGGATCGTGCCATCACCGATGCTGACACTGCTGGTTTTGCCAAACTGATCACCGACCCAAAGGGTAAATTACTCGGCGCGGCTATCGTCGGTCCGCATGCCGGCGAGATCATTCATGAATATGTACTGGCCCTCTCTAAAAAAATGAAGGCTGCCGACTTATCCAATTTCATTCACATCTACCCCACACTCGCCCAGATCAACCGCCGTGTCGCCGATGCCCGCCGCAAAGAAAGTTTAACTCCTACGGCGAAAAAATGGATGAAACGTATTTTCGGGTTGCGCGGTTGAGACTGTTTCGAGTGAAACCCACCCTCTATATACATCAATTTATTGTAGGTGTAGCCTAAACCCAAGACGTTTCATATACTAAAGTCGTATTTGCCTGAATTTTTCGGGCGTCTAATTTAGGCATTCACATGACTTCTATCACCCCTGAGCAACTCCTTGCCGAGATTGACGACGTCATTAAAGACATGCCGCCGCGCGCGACAATTGGAAACGAGACACCCGAAAATCTCTCTTGGCTGGGACGCGCGTCTGCGGTAATTCGCTTGTGGAATCAAGTTAAGGCCATCACATTTGATGACCACGTTAGGAACATTCATGCAACTATGTCTCGTAGCGTGGATCAGGGCTTTCTCGGTGCGCTTACTATGCTTCATGAAGCTAGTCACGAACTACGTCTAAGGACGGTTGGCCCTCTGACCACTGCTATAGCTCAGGGTAGTATGTTCGACTATTTTGATGAGGTACGAAAAGTAATCGAGGCGGCAAAATATGACTTACTTTTCGCTGATCCTTATCTTGATGCTGAGTTTGTTTCACGGTACCTACCTCAGGTGTCTCAAGGCGTTTCAGTTCGCTTACTAGCGAGCAAGCGAATCACAGCACTTCTGCCAGCAGCCAACCTCTTACACCAGAAAAATAACCTAGCGATCGAAGTTCGTTCTGCCGATGGGTTCCATGACAGGTACGTCTTTGTGGATAGGCAATTGTGCTATCTGTCAGGCGCTTCCTTTAAGGATGGTGCGAAGAAGGCCCCAACCACTCTGACGCAAATCGTTGACGCATTCGCTGCTGTCTCTGCCACATACGAGGAGATTTGGACTTCCGCTACTATTCATCAATGACGTGTCAGTCTAACCTCAGCTTCGAACGTGTATCCTTCACAGGGTCGTGTCACTTGCTGTTTCGCGTTCGATCAAGCTGAGCGTCAAGAAGTGCTCTTAACAATCATAGCCCAGATGGAAAATAAATCCGGGGTTCTCCCAGAACCCTGGTGTTTCGTCGGTATCGCTTTTTTCAGAATATCTGGATACCCGCGTGCGCGGGTATGACAAGTCTACGGGCTACGCTACTCGCACTAAATCCCCGTCATTCCTGCGTAAGCAGGAATCCAGTACCCCGCTAAAGCTGATGTTAGTTTGAGCCAAGCTACCTATAAGCCTTTTGGTTTATTTGCCTTGTAGTAGTTGACCAGCCCGTTTGTCGAAGCATCATGCGTGGTCACTGGCTTATCGTCTTCCAGCTCTGGCAAGATTTTCTGCGCGAGTTGCTTACCTAACTCCACACCCCACTGATCAAAAGAATTGATGTTCCAGATAATACCCTGGACAAATATCTTGTGTTCGTAGAGTGCAATCAGCGAACCCAGACTCCTAGGTGTTATTTTTTTACATAAAATAGAATTAGTTGGTTTATTGCCCGCGAATATCTTATGGGGCAACAATTTCTCCAGCTCTTCGCCACTCATGCCTGCGCTCACCAGTTCTGCGCGTGCTTCTTCGGCGGTCTTGCCCTTCATCAAGGCTTCGGTCTGGGCGAAAAAGTTAGCAAGCAGAATATCGTGATGATTGCCGAGCGGGTTATGGCTTTCGATCGGCGCGATAAAATCAGCGGGGACGAGGCGCGTGCCATGGTGAATGAGCTGGTAAAACGCATGCTGGCCGTTGGTGCCTGCTTCGCCCCAGATCACCGCACCCGTGGAATAATCTACCGGCGTGCCATCGCGCGTGACGCTCTTGCCGTTACTCTCCATGCCGCCTTGCTGAAAGTAAGCCGGGAAGCGGTGCAGGTATTGATCGTAGGGCAAGATCGCATGGCTTTGTGCACCGAAGAAATTGTTGTACCAGATGCCAAGTAGCGCCATGACAACAGGAAGATTTTTGTCGAAGGGCGCATCGCGGAAATGCTCGTCCATCTCATGAGCGCCTGTGAGCAGCTCTTCGAAATTATCCATACCTATATCAATGGCAATGGGCAGACCTATAGCCGACCACAGCGAATAGCGACCGCCTACCCAATCCCAGAATATAAACATATGGTCTATATCAATGCCAAATTTTGCAACCTCTTTGGCGTTGGTGGAAACGGCAACAAAATGTTTTGCCACAGCATTTTCGTCGTGCGCCGCACTGAGCAGCCAGCTACGGGCCGAGTAAGCATTGGTGAGCGTTTCTTGGGTTTTGAATGTTTTGGATGCCACAATAAATAGCGTCGTTTCCGGGTTGAGATACTTCAAGCATTCGGCAAGATGGGTACCGTCCACGTTCGACACAAAATGCACACGCAGTCCCGGCTTGGCATAGGGTTTGAGCGCTTCGCACACCATCATGGGGCCCAAGTCTGAACCGCCGATACCGATGTTCACCACATCGGTGATGGCTTTGCCTGTATAGCCTTTCCATGTGCCGTTGCGCACCGCTTCGCTGAACGTGCGCATATGCGCCAGCACTGCGTTAACTTCGGGCATGACGTTCCGGCCCTCGGTGCTGATAGGGCGATTAGAACGATTGCGCAGCGCAACATGTAGCACTGCGCGATATTCGGTGAAGTTAATTTTTTCACCGGTGAACATTTTTTGGACCCAGCCCTTGAGATCGGCCTGTTCAGCCAGACTCAATAGCAAAGAAAGCGTTTCGTCGGTAATGCGATTCTTGGAGTAATCGAGCAGCAGATCGTTTAGGGTGAGCGAATATTTTTCAAAGCGGGCAGGATCAGCATTGAATAAATCGCGCATGTGCACGGCCACCATTTTCTGATGGTGCGCCTGGAGTGCTTGCCAGGCAGGCGATTGGGTTAAGGCAGACATGGGTCGTTTAGGTTTTTGGTTTGATGCCCACAATGTATAAATCTTAATTAGCCAGCTTCAAAAAATCCTGCTTCGTTGGTTTTTCTTCTTCAGGCTCCAGCTCATTACGCCAGGCCTGATCTTCACGATCAAACAAACGATTCGCCGCAGCCGGGCCCCAACTACCGGCGGGATAAGTATGGATGAAGTCGCGCTCCATGGCCCAAACATTCAGGATTGGATCTACCACCTGCCAGGCCCAGCGTACCTCATCATAACGCAGGAACAACGAGCGGTCATCTTCGATTACGTCCAGCAGCAGCGCTTCGTAGGCATCCAGTTGCACCTCAAACTCATGCCGGTATGCGGCATCCAGGCTGATCGTACGCGTTTGCATTGTTAATCCCGGCAGCTTGGCCTGCAACTCGACGCGCAAACATTCTTCTGGCTGGATGCCCAGGATGATCCAGTTGGGATGAATCACATCGGTGGGCATTTCGCGAAACAGATGTTGCGGCAGATTTTTGAAGCGAATGCAAATATGTGACGTGCCCTTGGCCATACGTTTGCCGGTGCGCACATAAAATGGCACATCACGCCACCGCCAGTTATCAATGTAAAACTTCACTGCTGCGTAGGTCTCAGTAGTGCTGTGCGGGGCGATATCTTCTTCATCCAGATAGCCGGGCACTTTCTTCCCATCCTGGTTACCGCGAGTGTACTGCGCACGGAACGCATGCGCATGCACAGCACTTTGCGGCATTGGACGAATGGACTTCAGCACCTTCACTTTTTCATCGCGCAGTGATTCAGCATCCATCATGGCCGGTGGCTCCATCGCGACCAGCGTGAGCAGTTGCAGAAGATGGCTCTGCATCATGTCGCGCAGCGCACCGGTTTGATCGTAATACTCACCGCGTCCACTGATACCTTGCGTTTCGGAATGGGTGATCTGTATGTGGTCAATATAATTGCGATTCCATAGCGGCTCCAACATCAAATTGGCAAAGCGGAATACTAAAACGTTTTGCACCGTGCCCTTGCCGAGATAGTGGTCAATACGGAAAATCTGCCGTTCCGCGAAGTGCTGATGTAGATGCTCTTCCAGCATTTGTGCACTTTCCTGGTCATAGCCAAAGGGTTTTTCGATCACTAGCCGACGCCAACCTTCTTCCTCGCTATGCAGTCCGGCGCTGGCGAGATTCTGGCTGATCGTGCCGTACTCCGCCGGACGGACGGCCATATAGAACACCACGTTGCGCGGAAATGCCGGGGTGCTCGTGAGCATGGTACGCAAGTGCGCATAAGCCTCGGCGTCGTTCAAATCGCCCTGAAAATAATGCAGACGTTGCTTGAAATGGGCGAACACACCATTGTCCAGACCGTTTCTGACGCGGGTGCCAAGCACGCTGGCCACTTCTTCGCGCCATTCTTCACTGGTCCACTCGCGGCGTCCGAAGCCGATGATGGCGGCGTCATTGGGTAAGCGGCAAGCTTCTTCCAGTTGATATAAAGCAGGCAGTAATTTATTTTGCGCCAAGTTGCCCGTGGCGCCAAAAATCACAAATACGCAGGGTTCAGTCATGAAGGCTTATCCAGTTTCGGAGCGACATGGCCACCGAAGGCTTTGCGCATGAGTGATAGCAGGCGATAGCCATAGCCTTCCTTGTCACGGCTGGCAAAGCGCATCTGCAAAGCCATGGTAATCACGGGCGCGGCGACACCCTGCTCGATAGCTTCGATCACCGTCCAGCGTCCTTCACCAGAATCTTCCACGTATGGCGACAGTGCATCGAGCAATTGATCAGGTTTTTGCGCAGGCTTGCTGGTATCGGCTGCATCTACCTTCATAGCCTGCGCAGTGAGATCAAGCAACCAGCTGCGCACTACCGAACTATGTCGCCACAATTCACTGATCTGCGCGAGGTCGAGCGAAAATTTTTCCTTTTTGCACAGCAGCGTAAAACCTTCAGCGTAGGCCTGCATCATGCCGTATTCAATACCATTGTGGATCATCTTGGTGTAATGTCCGGCGCCGACAGGGCCGACGTGCGCCCAGCCACGATCCGGTGCAGGGGCGAGAGCCTTCAACACTGGGGTCAACACAGCAACTGTTTCAGTTGTGCCACCGACCATCAGACAATAACCATTTTCCAGTCCCCAGATTCCGCCCGAGGTACCCGCATCCATGAAACCGATACCCTGCTTTGCGAGCATCGCACCGCGCCGCTCGCTGTCGTGGTAATTGGAATTGCCGCCATCCACAATGACATCGCCTTTGCTTAACAAGGGGGCTAATTGCGTGATGGCCTCTTCAGTGGGATCACCACAGGGTAACATTGACCAGATAACGCGAGGAACTGGAAGCTTGGCTATCACTTCTGCTAAAGACGCAGCAGGGATAATGACTTTCTCCTTGGCCAGACTGTTCACAACATCTTGCGAGCGGATAAAGCCAACCACTTCGATATTGGCACGGGCCAGACGCCGCGCCATATTGGCGCCCATTTTGCCTAATCCCAATATCCCTATTCTCATTTTACTTGCCTCCTGCCACAAAATTGCCGACACTGCCATGATTTACCAGCCAACAAAGACACTGCTCTGCTTACACAAGGCAGATTTTTAAAGGGGGGTGTCCGTCTATTATAGAGGACACTTTGGTCTAGGACTGCATAACATGCATAAAATTCTATTCGCCTGCAGTGAGATAGCACCGCTAGTAAAGACCGGCGGGCTTGCGGATGTGGCTGCAGGCTTGCCCGCAGCACTTAAAAACCTACGCCAGGATGCCCGCATCATCATGCCGGCTTACCGCGCCGCCCTGGGCCGTGCCGGTGATTTCAAGCCGATCGCGAGCCTGGAGCTGGCGGGCTCTAAGACACCGGTCAAACTGCTGGAAGGTACCCTGTTAGGCAGTGACATCAAGCTCTATCTGGTGGACGCACCGCAATACTTTGACCGGCCCGGCAGCCCGTACAGCGGCCCCGATGGACTCGCTTGGCCGGATAACGCCGCTCGTTTTACCCTGTTTTGCCGCGCTGTGGTCGCTGTCGCGCTCGATCAGGCGGGGTTGGACTGGCAACCGGACATCGTGCACTGTAATGACTGGCACACTGGGCTTATCCCTGCCCTGCTGGCGACTGAACCGCAACGCCCTGCAACCCTCTTCACCATCCATAACCTGGCCTACCAGGGCTTATTTCCTCAAGCTACCTTCCAATCCCTGGCCTTACCCCCTGAACTTTGGTCACCCGAGGCCATGGAATTTTACGGGCAATTCTCTTTTATGAAAGGGGGATTGGTCTTTTCCGACTGGCTGACAACCGTAAGCCCCACCTACGCACAGGAAATCTGCACACCCGCATTTGGCTGTGGCCTGGACGGCCTGCTGAAACAGCGCACCGACCGGTTGACCGGCATTCTTAACGGCGCCGATTACAGCATATGGGATCCCAAGCATGACCGCTTTATCGCGAAAAATTATACAGCCACCACGCTGTCATTGAAGGCGCTCAATAAATCAGCGCTGCAACGCCGCTTCAATCTGCCCGTCGTGCAGGAAATTCCGCTCATCGCCTTCATCGGACGCCTGGTCGATCAGAAAGGCGTGGATATGTTATTTGACGCCCTACCTGAACTCCTGGAACACGATGTTCAACTGGTAGTGCTAGGCAGCGGTGAACCGCGTTTTGAAAAAACCCTGCTGGAACATATGGAAAAGTACCCGGAGCAGGTCGGTGGTCACATCGGCTACGACGAAGCACTCGCCCATGCGGTCGAAGCCGGTGCTGATATGTTCATCATGCCCTCGCGGTTTGAACCCTGTGGCCTGAACCAGATGTATAGCATGCGCTATGGCACCGTGCCCATCGTGCGACGCACCGGCGGACTTGCCGATAGTGTGATTGATGCGAACTGGCAAAATATGAAAACCACCATTGCGACGGGTTTTGTATTCGATGAAGCCTCGCCGCAGGCCTTGCTGGGCGCAGTGCGCCGCGCGTTGGACCTGTATTCAGATTCCCCCAAGTGGCGCATCCTGATGAAGCACGTCATGGCACAGGATTTTAGCTGGCAGGAAAGTGCGCGTGAGTATATTGGTCTCTATCAGAGGACGCTCAACACACTTAGCCGCGCCAAAGCCGGATAGCGTAAGCCTAGCCGTTCGTGGTGAGCTTGTCGAACTCATGAACAGCACACCCTTCGACGGGCTCAGGGGCGGATGGCTTTGATGAAGTAAGACACTACCAACACCTAGTGGCGCAAGATTATCCCTGCACAAATGGGTATAATCCTAAGTTTAGGCACACACTCCCGTTAGCCTCCTGACCTGCCAGGAATTTCTTAGCACAACAACATCATGGCCAAACTATTACAAGATAAAGACCTGCGCGCGCGAGTAAAGCTGTTCGGCAATCTGCTGGGTAAAGTCTTGCACGATCAGGCAGGCGGGCGGGTACTCAAAGCCGTGGAAATGCTGCGCAAAGGCTACATCGGCCTGCGCAAAAC
>JAYTIZ010000033.1:0-3955 GCA_043731445.1 Gammaproteobacteria bacterium
CCCACATAGGATACACCCAACAAGATGCAAAAGCTTCTCATTACCCTAATCCTTAGCGCAAATTTACACCTCGCAGCCTGCTCCGTACCAGGCGTACATAAAATTGATATTCAGCAAGGCAATGTTATCACCCAGGAAATGGTGGATAAGTTGAAACCCGGTATGGAAAAGAGCCAGGTCCGATTTGTCCTGGGAACACCCCCTATCGTTGACCCCTTCCATCTGGAACGCTGGGATTATGTCTACAGTCTTCAGGCTGGCAGGAAAACGCGTGAACAACGCCATATTTCATTATATTTTGAGAACGAGAAGCTTGCCCGTATTCAAGGTGACGTAACAGCAGGCACCGGTGAGCACAAAGAACAAGAACAGGTTGCAAAGGAAACAACTGTGATCGTCCCTGCTGATCAAAAGAAGAAAGGTTTCTTCAGTGGCTTAAAAAATAGTATTGGTTTAGGCAAGGAAGAAACATTTGCCAAAACCCCTGAAAGCGCAAAACCTCAGCCGGATAGTAGCACCACCGTTGAAAAAACACCTGCGGTAGAAGGACAAGATACGGTAGAACCTACAACAGATACTCCTGCAACACCGGAAAAAGCGCCTTAAAATATTACAGCAGCGATTATACTTCTCCGGATTTTAGCGCGCGGGCATCATTAGCTTCCTGCTCCGCACGCTGTTTGCGTGCCTGTTTAGGATCCGCAATCAGCGGCCGATTGATCTCCACCCTGTCTCCGGCGCGCAAAATATTATCCAGCTTGGCCAGCTTCCCAAAGATACTCACCTTGTTTAGGGCGAGATTGATCTCCGGGAACTTGTCTAAAATACCCGAGTGGCGAATGGCATCTTCGAGCGTTGCACCGGGTACGACCTGCACCGGAATAATCATCTGCACATCAGGGCGCGCATACGCTACCTCAACGGTGATATGTTGATCTGTCTGCGTCATAAGATTACTGGCGTTTCCCATAAATTTGTAAAGCGCGTGCGCAAAAAGCGTCCACCAGCGTATTGGTAATCTGATTAAATATCGGGCCAAACACCAGGCTTATCAGTTTATTGGAAAACTCAAAATCCATATCCAGTGATACCTTGCAGGTTTGCTCGCTCAGGCTATTAAATCGCCAGAATCCTTCCAGATGGCGGAACGGCCCTTCCACCAAGCGAATTTCGATCATCTTGCTATGTTGCAGGCGGTTACACGTCGTGAATGCCTTGTGCATACCACCGCGCGCGAGCGCTATCACCGCATGCACCTCATCTTCATTGCGGCTGAGTATCTGTGTGCCCGTACACCACGGCAAGAACACCGGATACGATTCAATATCATCCACCAGGGCGTACATCTCACTGGCAGAGTATGGTACTAACGCGCTTTTACTGATAATGGTCACGGTCTGGGTTGCGTTGATGAGGCCGTATTAAACAAGATCAAATAATAACACCTCGGCGTTGTCGCTGGCTGTAAGCGTAAGCTGAGTTTCTCTGCTGACGCTGGCACCGTCCCCTTGCGCTAAACGTTGGCCATTAAGCTCTACGTTTCCTCTGGCGATCTGCACATACGCCTTACGTCCCGACGCCAATACGTAATTGACAGACTCGCGCGTATTTAACAGGCCGATGTAAACCAAAGCATCCTGATGTATCGTGACTGAGTCGTTGCGTCCATCCGGTGAAGCAACCAGCCGCAACGTGGCCTGTCGCTCAGCCTCTGAGAAATGCTTTTGTTCGTAGCTAGGTTCCACGTCCATTTTATTAGGGATGATCCAGATTTGCAGAAGATGTACTGGCTCAGTTTGCGATGGATTCGCCTCGCTGTGAGTCACTCCCGTGCCCGCGCTCATCCGCTGCACCTCACCAGGACGGATAATAGAGGTGTTACCCATACTGTCCTTATGCTGCAAGCTACCTTCCAATATATAGGTAATGATCTCCATATCCTTGTGCGAATGCTTGGGGAATCCCGCGCCGGGATTAACCCAGTCCTCATTAATCACACGCAGGCTGGCAAAACCCATATAGTTGGGATCGTGATAGCTGGAAAAAGAAAAGCTGTGATAGGTATCTAGCCAGCCATGATTAGCATGGCCGCGCTCGTGGGCTGGGCGAACGGTAATCATGTCTTATCTCCTTGTTTCCGCGAAGAAGTTGGTAGCGTAATGCTCATACCCTCTATAATAACCGAATGACCAAGCAAAAAACGGCCCTTGCTGGCACCAAAACGATTGCCCTCAATAAAAAGGCCCGCCACGACTTTTTTCTCGAAGATCGCTATGAGGCAGGGCTCATGCTCGAAGGCTGGGAGGTCAAAAGCCTGCGCGCCGGACGCATCCAGTTAAAGGAAAGCTATGTGCTGCTCAAAAACGCCGAGGCCTGGCTGTTTGGAGCACACATTTCACCTTTACCCACCGCCTCCACGCACATTCAGCCCGACCCGCTGCGCACACGCAAATTGCTACTGCACAATGAGGAATTAAAGAAGCTGATCGGTGCCGTGGAGCGCAAAGGCTATACGCTAATACCTGTCGCCATCTACTGGAAACACGGTCGCGCCAAACTCGAAATCAGTCTGGCCAAGGGCAAGGCCGAACACGACAAACGTGACGTTGAACGTGACCGTGACTGGCAGCGTGAAAAGCAACGACTCCTTAAAACACATTAAGGGGATAGCCATGACGAAACCGACAAAGGTGCTCTTCATCGGACTCGATGCAGTGGATAAGGATCTGATCATGGAGTGGGTCACAGCAGGCTTGCTTCCTAATCTGCAAAAGCTCCTACAAACTGCTGCTTGGGGATATACACAAAATCCTCCAGGTCTTTTCGTTGGAGCCGTGTGGCCCTCGTTTTACACTAGCACATCTCCCGATCGGCACACTTGCTACTGCTTTCAGCAACTCCGCCCCGGCTCGTATGCATCACCCTCTTTTTCAGTGGATGAGGTAAAAGGAGAGCCCTTCTGGAATATCCTGAGCCAAGCTGGCAAGAAGGTCGCGGTTATTGATGTCCCCAAAGTTGCACTGTCTAAAAACTTCAACGGCATCCATGTTGTGGACTGGGCAACGCATGATCAAGATCATGATCATGTTGTCACATGGCCCCACACTCTCGCCGCTCAGATAATAAAGAAATTTGGTCGAGACCCTATTTCTCCCAGTTGCGACAGTCAACGCACAAAATTCGACGAGTTTACGAAATTTCGTAATGGTTTGTTGAAGCGGGTAGAGATGAAACTAGAGCTTGCCCAGCATTTTCTCAAGCAGGATGACTGGGATTGCTTCATGACCGTGTTTACTGAATCACATTGTGTAGGGCATCAGTGCTGGCATCTGCATGACCCCAGCCACCCACGCCATGATTCAGCCATAGCCGATACTCTCGGTGATCCTATTAAGGATATCTATATCGCTATTGATACAGCACTTGGCAAACTGCTCGGACAGGCCGGCCCTGATACACACATCGTTGTTTTAGCTACCCATGGTATGGGTCCACACTACGATGGTAGTTTTCTGCTCGACCGTATCTTGCAACGCTTTGAGTCACCATCCGAAGCCCAGCGTAGCTTAGGCGATGTCATTAGACCTTTGTGGCGGTTAGTGCCCCACTCCCTTCGTTTCCAACTCAAGTCACTCAGCGACCGGGTAAGATCCTATGTAGATGCAATCCCTAGAGCCCACCAGTCATGCTTCCAGATCCCTAATAACGATGTGTATGGTGGAATTCGCATCAACGTCGTTGGTCGTGAACCCAAAGGGAAGATTGAACCAGGGGAGAACTATGACACTTACTGCAAAACACTTACACAATATCTCCTGGAATTTATCAACCTCGATACCGGCCAGGCCCTAGTCAAAAAAGTCATTCGCACAGCGAGTATCTACCACGGCGAACATCTGCATTATCTCCCAGATCTATTAATTGAGTGGAACCGAACAACACCGATCAGTTCTAT
>JAYTIZ010000034.1:0-7101 GCA_043731445.1 Gammaproteobacteria bacterium
GGCATTCGTATCATTATTATTTCTGGCATACAGGGCGAATGCTTCGGTGCGCTTGGAGAGCTGGTGCGTGAGACCTAGAACATAAAAATCTGCGCCGCTGTCCTTCGTTAAATCATTATCACCTGCATGACCATAGGCAAAGCTAACAGTGTTCAAACCAATCCTGTTGGCAAGGCTTAGCAACTGATGCTGGATACTGACGTAATAGACGTTACGGTCAAAGATTCCGGCTGGGCCATCCTGTGACAGGTTTTCAAAAATAAAGCCCACTTTAGTGGCCGGCACGAAAGTATAACCAACTCCCACCTTAACACCTTGCGTATTGCGACCATTAGCTCCGGCGCCGGTGTCGTGGTTATGCTTTTCATAGGAGAGGGACCCATAGTAAGGGCCGTTATCATAAACAACACTCGCGCTGTAACGATCTCTACTCGCGGTGGGGGAAGAGGTTTCACCGGGGGAATAGAGAGCTTTTAGCTGGAAGTTTTGATACTTCGGGCTCCAGTACTCGAAAGAGTTTGCTTGCCGTACATAAAATTCTGCGGTGCTATTACCATTGCCGACATCGCTGAGAACGGCGCGCGCCTCACCCAAGGTATCATGGAAGGGCTCTAAGGACTCAGTCGACTGCCGGTAAGGGGTGTCATGGATTCCCAGAAATGCAGTACCAAAGTCGCCTTCCAGCCCTACGTAGCTGTTACGGCCACCGCCGAAGAAGGTGCCGGTGCTTCCTGCGCCATCGTCCAGATTGACACCCACCTCAAACTGAAAAATGGCCTTGAGTCCATTACCGAGATCTTCTCTGCCTTTGATGCCAAAGGCAGAAGTATTGCTCGATACCCGGGTTGAGGTGTCATTTAAAGCACCGAGGCCGTCCACGAAATCAACAGACGCGCGTGCTTTACCATAAACGACTGTACCATCGCTGGCGGCCTGGGCTACGATAGGCGCAAGGAACAGCCCCCCCAGCATGATGGTAGAAATTCTTTTACTTAGGTGCTGCTTCATTTTATAAACTCTCCCTTAGCGGAAATTGAAAATCAAGTATCGTTACGCAGTAATCAAGCATTGTTTTATCTGCCGACAAGGATGATGGATAAATGTTACAAGCATATTAAAGTAATATGACAGTTATGTTAGAGCGTGGCCCAACTACCCTGAAACCGGGTATGAAAACTTCATATTGATGTAACCTGAGTGTCACGAGCCAGCACTACACTGCCTGCACCTGGCGGGTTGTCTGCAGCGGCTACACACCGGGTCGTCTCCTAGGTAGTAAAAGCACCGGCCCTCCATAGTAGTGGGGTTCTTACGAGGATGTACGGTATATCCAGGGAAGGCATCGGACAGGCAGCCATAGGTTGCCTGTCCTTTTTTTGAAATAGTCGCCTATGTTACTCCAGGTATGAGTGTCTGAGCTGATGCCCGTAACATAACTGTCATAGTCGCCCCCTATAGTTAGGCGATATGGGCAGACTATTAATAGTGGAAGATGAACCCGCTATCCGCGAGATGATCGGCTTAGCGCTAGCACGCGCCGGGCATGAGTATGATGAAGCGGCAGATGCCGAACAGGCGCAGACTATTGTGGAAGCCCAGTGTCCTCTCTTGATACTACTGGACTTGATGCTGCCGGGTTTAAGCGGCATTGATTATGCGCGACGATTAAGAAAGGCTGAAGTCACGCGTCACCTGCCGATCATTATGCTCACTGCCATGGGTGAACCAGCCGACAAAGTGAAAGGCCTGGAAGTCGGTGCGGATGATTACATTACCAAGCCTTTTTCGCCGAATGAATTATTGGCACGCATCAAGGCAGTATTGCGACGCACCGCACCGCAGGCCACTGACGACGTACTTGAGGTGAATGGACTGCGCCTTGATCCGGGCAGTTATATAGTAAGTATGGGTGACAGCAGAATTAAGTTGGGCCCCACCGAATTTCGTTTGCTGCACTTTTTTATGACGCACACCGAACGCGTCTATACGCGCACACAACTTCTGGATCTGGAGTGGGGCAGCAATGTATATGTTGAAGAACGCACGGTAGATGTTCACATTCGTCGCTTGCGCAAGGCCTTGGAAGAATATGGGCATGACAGTCTGATACAAACCGTGCGCGGCGCAGGTTACCGCTTTTCCAGTCGCGAAATAAAATCTTCCCAACAGCTATCGGGTAACCCTGTCAACGAACTTTCCCTGTACTAGTTACTCGCCATTAGCAGCTGTCAAGAAACTTTTATCTCCACGTAATCATAATGTCATAGTGCCGACTTAGTCTGTCCTCGTTTGTAAAGAGGAGGATAGCTATGGCACTCGCAACAGCACTTACATTCCCATCAAGCAGTTTGCCTGCGTATAACCCGGCGCGCAAACTGGAAATCCATTTTGCAGCAACAGAAGATGATATTAAGGATGCGCAACGCCTGCGGCATAAGGTGTTTGTTGAGGAAATGGGAGCGTCACTCGTCTGCGCGGAAGCTGGTATAGAGGGTGACCACTATGATCCCTATTGCGATCATCTGCTGGTGCGCGATACTGAAAATGATCTGGTGGTAGGTTGCTATCGCATCCTCACCGATACACAAGCGTGCCTCACCGGCGGCTACTATTCTCAAGCTGAATTCGACTTAACCAGTGTGCTTGCCATGCCAGGTCGTTTCATGGAAGTCGGGCGTACCTGTGTACATCCAGATTACCGTAACGGTGGGACGATTAGCCTGTTGTGGGCTGGCCTTGCACGGTACATGCTGACGCAAGAATACGATTATGTCATGGGCAGTGGGAGTATTCCCATGCAACTCGGTACGAAACAGGTGGGGGCAATCTGCCGCCGTCTGATACACGATCATCTAAGTCCGCCTGAATGGCGCGTGTTTCCCAGGGTGCCGGTACCCATGCTGGATGATGGGATCAAAGAAATGGAAACAGATCTTCCGCCGTTGTTGAAGGGTTACATGCGCCTGGGTGCGATGGTCTGTGGCGAACCTTCCTGGGATCCGGATTTTAATGTTGCCGATATGTTTATTCTGCTCGACAAAAACCGTTTGAACTCCCGCTACGTGCGCCATTTTCTGAATCACATTTGATGATAATGCACAGTATGTACGCCGATCTGCGTCGCTTGGTCCGGCTGCTGCGGCTGGCCGGACACTTTGTGGTAGGTCCGTTTATTGCGCACGTACTGTTGAGGCTGGTGGACTACCCTCGTCAACAAGCCTTATCCAAGTGGTGGAATTACAAGCTGTGCCGCATTCTTAATCTGCGCATCCACATCCACGGGAACATTAATTCCCAGCCAACCTTGTTTGTGGCGAATCATATCTCCTGGCTGGATATCAACTGCCTGGGATCGGTACTCAAGGCACATTTCGTTTCCAAACAGGAAGTCCGGGAGTGGCCGGTGTTCGGCGCCATGGCGGCACGCATCGGCACCTTGTTTCTTAAGCGTGGTGATGCAACTGTCACGTCTATGGTCGCTGATCAGATGACCTGGTTGTTGCTGCAAAAGAAGAGTTTGGTGATGTTTCCTGAAGGCACATCATCCGACGGCAATTCCGTGGATCGTTTCCACGCTCGTCTCTTTCAATCCGCGATTCGTTCCCGCACCGCCGTACAAGCGGTAGCCCTTAGCTTTCCACATGAGCAAGGCGTAAATCCTCTAGTGCCTTTTATTGGCGATGACAATCTGTTACTCCACCTGTGGAAGCTGTTGAGTTTGCCAGTCGTTGAAGTCAGGCTAACTTTCTGCAAGCCCATATTTGCGGAAGGGCTGGATCGTCGCCTGCTGGCTAATCACACACGCTCGCAAATACTGTCTACTTTTGAATTTACAAGTGCCAGCACTCCAAGAGAAAAGATTTCTGCACAAGGTTCATAAGCTCTTTCTGTAAGATTCGATAGCGCTGTTTATGCAGCGTATCGTAACGACCAGACCCTCTGAAGACACGAAAGACAAGTCCTGAATGCTTGACAAGGGCATCATATTTCTATAATACTAGAAATATGAAAACAAAAGCAGCGCTTAAGTCTCTGGCAGCACTGGCTCAGGAATCGCGCCTTGCCATTTTCCGCTTGCTGGTTGAGCAGGGGCCTGAAGGGCTCCCGGTTGGAATGATCGCCGAGCGTCTGGACATTGCAGCGGCGACATTGTCATTTCACTTGAAAGAACTGAGTCACGCCAAGCTGGTGCTGGTAAGGCAGGAAGGTCGCTTCATTTACTATTCCACTAATTTTGACACCATGCTGGGCTTAACTTCTTTTCTCACGGAAAACTGCTGCGGGAAACCCGCCAAAATCATGCCGTTGTGCACATCTTCTTTGAAACAAGGGCGCGGGAGAAAAGCGTGAGCGAAAAAATCTACAACACCCTGTTTTTATGCACCGGCAACTCTGCGCGCAGTATCCTGGCGGAGAGTTTACTGAACACTATGAGTAAGGGGCGTTTCAAAGCATATAGCGCGGGTAGTCACCCTGCTGGTCAGGTGAATCCTCTCACTATTGAGTTGCTGCAAAAAACGGGGTATCCAGTTGAGGAATTACGCAGCAAGAGTTGGAATGAATTCGCGGTAGCTGGTGCACCGCAACTGGATTTTGTTTTCACGGTCTGTGACAACGCCGCCGGTGAAATGTGTCCGGTGTGGCCGGGTCAGCCGATGACCGCTCATTGGGGCTTTGAAGACCCCGCTGCCGCAGAGGGTGATTTAGATCAGCGCCGCCGTGTTTTTGAGCGTGTTTACCGGCAAATCGCCAACCGGATTCAAATCTTTCTCAGTCTTCCCATAGAGCGATTAGACCGCCTGTCGCTACAGGATCGCATCAGCGAAATTGGAAAATCCCCGCCATGAATCTCGCCCGCCGCGTCACAGCGGAAGCCCTGGGTACCGCGCTGTTACTGGCAATCGTGATAGGTTCGGGCATCATGGGGGAGCGGCTCGCAGGTGGTAATGTCGCCATCGTGTTGCTTGCGAATACCCTGGCGACGGGCGCGGGATTGATTGCTCTGGTCTTAACCTTCGGCCCTATTTCTGGCGCTCACTTCAATCCGGCGGTCACTCTTGCGGATGCATCACAAGGCGGCCTCGCCTGGGGCGATGTGCCTTTTTATATCAGCGCACAGATTGCCGGCGCGTTCGCGGGTGTAGCGGCTGCCCATCTCATGTTTGCCGAGCCAGTGTTTTTTGCTTCGCAGCATGTCCGCACCGGCGGCGCGCAATGGTGGAGCGAGTTTGTGGCGACCTTCGGGCTACTTTGTGTGATCTGGGGTTGCGTGCGCCAACGGTCAGCGGCGGTTCCCTTCGCCGTCGGTGCCTATATCACGGCGGCTTACTGGTTCACGTCATCTACTTCGTTTGCTAACCCGGCAGTCACGCTGGCTCGGGCGGCAAGCGATACTTTTGCCGGCATCAGACCGGAGGATGCGGCTGGTTTTATCGTGGCACAGTTGCTCGGTGCCGGTGCGGCGACCGCACTGTTCCGCTGGCTCATTCCTGCGTTACCAAATTCTGCCGAGCATGCTGTTGTTCCACACACTCACAACGAGCAAACATCTGAAATATTATAAGATACTGAAAAATATTGCTTTTATTATATATTTTTCAATAAGTCCTCGCAGTATAGTTTGTCCCTTCTTTTCCCAAGCAGATGTCACAATGCTGTAATACTTGGCTTCTAAACTAGCCGCCAGATACTACCGTAACCTGACAATTGAGCTTTAGGAGAAAACAGCATGCGTAAAACTGTAGATCATCTAATGCGTTACGCCGCAGCAGGTGTGATAGGGCTGAGCTTCGCAACGGCTGTCCAGGCAGCAGATATCACTGGCGCAGGATCGACTTTCTTTTATCCTATCGCATCTAAGTGGGCGGAAGCCTACAAGGCAAAAACCGGCACGGGCTTGAACTATCAGTCCATCGGTTCGGGCGGCGGCATCAAGCAGATCAAAGCCAAGACCGTAGACTTCGGCGCGTCTGATAAACCCTTACCTATCGAAGAGCTGGAACAGTCTGGACTGGTGCAATTCCCCATGATCATCGGCGGTATCGTGCCAGTTGTTAATCTGGATGGCGTAGCGCCTGGGCAGCTCAAGCTGACCGGGCCTGTGCTGGCGGACATTTTCCAGGGCAAGATTACCAAGTGGAATGATCCTGCGATTCAGGCACTCAATAAGGACGTTAAACTCACCGATGATCTCATCACAATAATACACCGCTCGGACGGTTCGGGAACCACGTATGTCTTTACCAATTACCTCTCGAAGGTTAGCCCGTCATTTAAAAGCGCGATCGGCAACGACCCCTCTGTTTCCTGGACAACCGGAATCGGCGGCAAGGGCAATGAAGGTGTAGCCTCCTATGTACAGCGCGTAAAGGGCGGTATTGGCTATGTGGAATATGCCTATGCTCTGCAGAACAAGATGACGTATGTACAGTTGCAGAATAAAGAAGGTGTGTTCTTACAACCCGAGCTAAAGAGCTTTCAGGCTGCCGCTGCTCTTGCCGACTGGAAAAGCGCCCCCGGTTTTAATCTGATCCTGACGGATCAAGCGGGCAAGGACAGCTGGCCCATCACCGGTACCACATTTATTTTGATGCAGAAGGTACAGGACAAACCAGGTGTCGCCAAAGAAGCCTTAAAGTTCTTTGACTGGGCTTACCACAATGGCGGTGCAATGGCCGAGTCGCTGGCCTATGTGCCGCTACCCGCAAGCGTCTACGCCTTATCGGAAGATGCCTGGAAGGCACAAATCAAGGTGGCCGATGGCGGCGCAGTGTGGACAGATGCCCTGGTGCAAAAATAACCTGGTTTGACTACAATGCCGATGAGAGCACTGGAAGGAGGGGCTACTGAGCCCCTCTTCCTTTATAATAAGGGCGATAGTTCAACTCAGGGGGTGTCTTTGCAGGTTAGCAAACGGCACGATCTCGCCGACCGATTATTCCGCAACACCACCAAATTATTTGCGATCATCGTACTTATTGTACTGATCGCAATAATCGTTTCACTTTTTATGGGCAGTCTGCCCGCGCTCAAGACCTTTGGTTTCGGGTTTTTAACGAGCGACCAGTGGAATCCGGTAACGAAACAATTTGGTGCGCTGGT
>JAYTIZ010000035.1:0-3510 GCA_043731445.1 Gammaproteobacteria bacterium
GTCAATACGCCCCAGTGAAGACAGCATGCGCATGGTCAGTTGCTCGGCCGACATTTCCATACTGAAAATAGCCACCGGAAGTTTCCCTTTGGTCGCGGCATGCTCGGCGATATTCATCGCAAAACTGGTTTTACCCATCGAGGGACGCCCGGCGACAATGATCAAGTCTGAAGCTTGAAACCCGGACGTCATATCATCCAGATCGCTAAAGCCAGTCGAGACGCCGGTAATAGCACTATCCGATTGAAAGAGTGTGTCAATGCGCTCCATGGCCTGAGCGACCAATTTTTTGATAGGCGCAAAGCTGTGCTTACCATGCGCGCCATGCTCGGCAATCTCAAATACGCGCTTTTCTGCCGAGTCGAGCAATTCTGTGCTATCCCGCCCATCAGGATTAAAGGCGCTGTTGCTGATTTCCGTTCCTACATGAATAAGTTGCCGCAGGATGGAGCGTTCACGCACGATATTGGCATAGGCCTTGATATTCGCGGCGCTGGGGGTGTTTTTAGCGAGTGTGCCCAGATAAGCCAGGCCACCAGCATGATCCAGCTCGTTGACGCCCTTCAACCACTCAGAAAGCGTGATGACATCAAAGGGGTGGGATTGACCGGCGAGATGATAGATGGCGTTAAAGATGAGACGGTGATCGCGGCGATAAAAGTCTTCTTCGCTCACGGTATCGGCAATCTGATCCCACGCGCTGTTATCCAACATGAGGCCGCCTAACACGGATTGCTCCGCCTCAAGGGAATGAGGCGGAATCTTGAGCGCGGAGGTTTCTGCGTCAAAGCCTTCCAGCGGCGGCAAAGGATAAACAAGCTCTGGCATGATGTTTACAAAACCTCACCACCAAGTTAACAGGGTAAGTTTGTAGAGCTGCGTGATAACACACACGGCAGCCCATCTAGGGCTGCGCGTGTTAAGACTAGACTAAGCTTCCGCCGCGATAATAATTTTCACTGCCACATTAGCATCGGTATGCAAATGAATAGTGATCTCATACTCGCCTATCTGGCGCAACAATCCATTAGGCAGACGCACTTCCTGTTTTTCGACAGGGACACCTGCTTCGGTTAAAGCGTGCGCAATATCTACGGTACTGACCGACCCAAAGAGTTTACCTTCTTCACCAGCATGGCTGGTAATGGTCACAGCGGCGAGACTACGCAAAGCGTCGGCGCGTACTTGTGCAGCGGCTAAGGTATCAGCAGCGGCCTTTTCCAGTTGGGCGCGGCGCTCTTCAAATTTCGCCAGATTCTTGGAGGTAGCCGATGCGGCTTTCCCACCAGGAATCAGATAATTCCTACCATAGCCGGGCTTCACTTTAACCTTATCGCCTAGATTGCCGAGATTTTCTACTTTTTCTAATAAGATGACTTCCATTACCTAATCCTCTCTAACACTATCGTTGTTTTTTATAACCCGATGCAGCCAGCTATCCGTAAACCCTGCTGCAGCTAACATCACCCCCATCTGAGGCAGTGCCAATAACAGCAATCCATATAATGCAACCAGCCACACATAATGGGCTTTGCGCGCTGCCACGACACGGTGCACAAAGGCCAAGCCCTGAATCATATATACCACAACCACTACAACCAACACTTCGCTCGCAAACCGTCCGATTTCGCCTGGCGTCAATAACGCCAGCGCAATCAATAGCAACGTGGGTAAGGCAAACTTGGCACTCAGGCGCAGCCCGCGAAACTCTTGCTGAAACCCACCCGGATTATACAGCATGGCCTGCCACCAGCGCGCGATAAACAGACTCAACATCAAGCCTAGCACCAAGCTAGCCGCTAACAATCCGGTGAAAATTTTAGCCACCTGCGCCAGCCGAACGTCAATTTGGCTGCTATCACCCAGCATGCCAGATTCAAGCAGTGCCGGTTTTAGTACCAACGTCAAAGTTTCGCGCCACCACGCGGTGGTATCCGTCGTCACAGCATGCACCACAATGATGAGCAAAATCCCCATCAGGGCCGCAACGCCCAAAGTGAGTGCCAGCGAGGTCTTGCTACGTAACGTGCTGCCTAATACCCACAACGGTAAACCCATCACCAGGGCAAAGGTAAAGCCAGCAACCGGCTCAGCCAGAACTATCCACGCCAGTAGCGCTAACACGACCGCAACACCCAAACTCACTGTCAAACCTTCTTGTGAACCACGGCGTAAGGTCACCAGACCCACACCCGCAGCACTCAGGTAACTCAACGGCGGCAGCACAAAAGACAAGGCGGCACAAACTGCTATGCTCAATATCGCCTGTATGCGGCCACGCATAATGTAAGAGGCCAGCATGCGCATAACAGACTTCCTACTCCGGAGGCTTAGTTACTCAGTGATAATCGCAATAAGGCAGCAATGCCAGATAGCGGGCGCGCTTGATAGCCGTGCCTAACTGACGCTGATAACGGGCCTTGGTGCCGGTGATACGGCTCGGCACAATTTTACTATTCTCACTGATGTAGTTTTTCAGGACTGCCAAGTCTTTATAATCAATTTCCTTGGTGTTTTCTGCAGTAAAGCGGCAAAACCTTCTACGCCGAAAAAAACGTGACATGATGAATCCTCTGCTAGCTCAATATCGTAAAAAAATGATGATTATCCAGTGACGATACGCTCGCCAGCATCAGCGGCTTCATCGTCAATAACATCTTCCAGATCGTCTGCGTCATCCAGTTCCTCATCGGCCTGCGCGGCTAGACGGTTATCTTCATCACGCTCATCCTTGGACTTAGCAAGTGGTGAAGGCTCAATGATGGCCTCGTCGCGCGCGATCACCAGGTTACGGATCACGGCATCGTTAAAGCGGAAAGCGCTGGTGAGTTCGTTCAAAGTCTCCTGGCCGCACTCGACATTCATGAGCACGTAATGAGCCTTGTGAACTTTATTGATAGGATAGGTGAGCTGGCGGCGGCCCCAGTCTTCCAAACGATGGATACTGCCGCCCTTGCCTTCGATCATGGCGCGGTAGCGCTCGATCATGGCGAGAACCTGCTCGCTCTGGTCAGGATGGACCAGAAACACGATTTCATAGTGTCTCATAAAGCTCCTTATGGATTTTAGCCTTCCGCATTAAACGGTAAGGCAAGGAGAAACGGATTGTGAACAACTGGGGGTATTCTACCGAATGAGCGAAATTTATGCAATGCAATCACCTATAAGTTGCCATTGATTTACAAAAGGATTTTGCTTAGAGCGGTATAGACTTCTAATGCGCAGGGGGGATAAGCTGGCCGCAGATGTTCAACTTAAAGGGGATTAGCGGCAAATAAAAAACCCGCGCGAGGCGGGTTTAGAAGGGTTGTTACTAGGTTGCGCTACATTTTAGGGTATTCCACTATCTTTTTTCCAAGCGTTTAGTGACTGTTGGTCCGGGAATGTGTAGTTCTTGCCATCTGGCATCTGAACATTAAGCCCAGATATTATCGGGGCTGGCGGAACGTAATTAAACGAGCCGTCAGCGTTCTTGATGAGCTTGCCAGAGATTATCGCGGATTGTGCGCT
>JAYTIZ010000036.1:0-6202 GCA_043731445.1 Gammaproteobacteria bacterium
GAGGTGCTTACCGGAACGTTCATTAGTTTTCTACTTGCATCGGCATTCGCCGTATATATCTTCTTTCTGGTTGACCGCTACATGTACAAGAGCGGATTCCTGGCCGCGTTCGATCAACGCCTGCGCTTTTTTGATGGTTTTTCGACCTACATCATGCGCATCAGCGCGGGTGTGTTTTTTATTTCACTGTGGATGTGGCATTTGACGTTCGGCACTAGTTTCTATCTGACGCCAGAATTAAAAACAACGATGGCCGCTGTGCCTTTTCTGCATCTTGCGTTAGGTCTGTGTGTGTTATCGCGCTATACGGCACCCATTACCGGAATCGGTATTTTCGTTCTGTTTGGCTACGCTGTGCGCGACTTTGGCGCTTACCACATGACTGATTACCTGATCTTTCTAGGCATCGGTTACTTCTTCTTAGTCTCGAACATCCAACATGGTCAATGGAGAAAATCAGGTTTCATCGTCCTATTTGCAAGCACAGGTCTCACGCTGATCTGGGCTGCCGTGGAAAAATTCGGCTACCCGCAGTGGACGTATCCTCTGCTTGCGCAAAACCCGGACATGCTGATGGGTATGCAGCCCTATGCCTATATGGTGTTGGCGGGATTCATCGAATTTAACGTGGCCTTCATTTTACTCGGAGCCGCTTCCGTCATTGGGCGTCTCGTTGCATTGGGCCTGCAATCTATTTTTGTGCTCGCCATTCTGAAGTTCGGCTTAATTGATGCCATTGGCCATCTGATGATTATCGCGACCCTGTTCGTTCTGGTGGTACGTGGGCCGACAGATGCCCGAGAAATGCTTGTGCTGCGTGACAAGTCCATCTGGACCGAGGCCTATTTTATGACCGGTCTTTACTTCCTTGCACTGAACATGATTTTCATTCTGTACTACGGACTGCACTATGTTGCCTACGGGGTATGATTATGCAGGATCGGCTGAACTTTGATCGTTAGTTGCTAGTCATAAGCAGCACTAATGAATCAATGTACACGCCTCGTATTTTCTGTACTACTCTTCGCTACTGTGGCGGACTCAGCGCATGCAGTTAGCATAGAGCGCTCAAACATCGCCACGGCTGAAGGTGCCCGAAGCTATCTCATCGCACGGCCAAGTTATGCCAGGAACAGTCCGCGCCCACTGTGATTCTTTTGCACGGGCATAGCGGTAGTGCAGCGCAGGTTTTCGGTCAAAATGGTAAACCCTCTCCGCTTAGCGCATGGCGTCCTATCGCGGAACGCGGAGGATTGATTCTTGTTGCGCCGGATGGTGCCACCGATGACGATGGTCGGCAGGGTTGGAACGACTGCCGTAAGGATGCGGTGGAAAACCGTAAAGAGGATGATGTGAGGTTCATACGCGACATCATTGCGCGCATGGCTCGCGAGGAGGGGATAGATGCCGCGCGCGTCTATGTGATGGGCATGTCTAATGGTGGAATGATGGCTTTCCGTTTGGCATTAGAGCTTAACCCGCCGATTGCCGCATTTGCCGCCGTTTCATCTTCAATGGCGGGCGATAGTTTTTGCGGCGAACCTCGGTATCCTGTTTCTGCCTTGCTGATTGATGGTACTGACGACCCTATTGTTCCTTATGGTGGTGGGCAGGTCAGCATTCTGGGGCGGAAGCGGGGCGCAGTGATCGGTGTCGAGCAATCGGCGGAGTTCTGGCGTCACGCTGACAGAATTATGGATGAGCCGGTAGTAGAAGAACTAAAGCATCTGGACGGTCGTCGCGATCATACCCGAGCGGTGAAGAGCGTGTATGGATCCACTGCGGGAGCGCCCCAGGTAGAGCTGATCCGCATTGACGGGGGCGGCCATATAGAACCCAGCATCACGCAACATTATGGCGCAATTTATGGGCTCCTAGTCGGGCATCAGAACCACGATTTTGAAAGTGCCGAAGTAGCCTGGCAGTTTTTCAGTGATAAACGCGCCGCTCATTAGTCGCGGAACGTGTTATACCCCTGTGCCGCCGACGGTCAAGCCATCAATTCGTAAGGTCGGTTGCCCTACGCCGACCGGTACGCTCTGGCCTTCTTTGCCGCAGGTGCCCACGCCCGAATCCAGTTGCATATCATTACCAACCATGCTCACACGGGTGAGTACATCCGGGCCGTTGCCGATCAGGGTTGCGCCTTTCACCGGGCGGGTGATCTTGCCGTTTTCGATGAGGTAGGCCTCGCTCGCGGAAAACACGAATTTGCCCGAGGTGATGTCTACCTGACCACCGCCGAAGTTGACGGCGTACAAGCCTTTTTCGACCGAGGCAATGATCTCTTCCGGCGCGTATTTGCCCGCCAGCATATAGGTGTTGGTCATGCGCGGCATGGGCAGGTGCGCGTAGGATTCGCGGCGCCCGTTGCCGGTGGGCGCGACGCCCATCAGGCGCGCATTAAGTTTGTCCTGGATATAACCGCGCAGGATGCCGTTTTCGATCAGCGTGGTGCACTGCGTCGGCGTGCCTTCGTCATCCAGATTCAGCGAGCCGCGGCGGTTGGCTAGCGTGCCGTCATCGACCACGGTGCACTGCTCCGAGGCCACGCGCTCGCCGATGCGTCCGGCAAAGGCAGAACTGCCCTTGCGGTTGAAATCGCCTTCCAGACCGTGGCCGATGGCCTCGTGTAACAGGATGCCGGGCCAGCCAGGGCCAAGCACCACTTGCATGGTGCCCGCCGGTGCCGCGACGGCTTCCAGATTTACCAGCGCCTGGCGCACAGCTTCGCGTGCATAGCTTAAACCGCGTTCGTTCTCCAGAAAATAGTCGTAACCGACACGTCCGCCGCCGCCGGACGAACCCTGTTCGCGCCGCCCGTTTTGTTCGACGATGACGCTCACATTCAGCCGTACCAAGGGGCGTACATCCGCGGCCATTGTGCCGTCGCTGCCTGCGACCAGCACGATGTCCTGCTCACCACCCAGACTGACGATAACTTGTTTGACGCGTGGATCCGCACGCCGGGCTTCCTGATCCACCATTTCCAATAATTGCACTTTTGCACTTTCGGAAAGTGTGCCCAGCGGGTCGGTCGGGATATAAAGACTGTGCCCAGATTTGCCCGTCCAGGCCTGAACGCTGCCTTGCTGTCCACTACGGGCGATGGCGCGTGCGTTGACGGCCGCTTGCGTGAGCGCGGGAAGGACAATCTCATCCGAGTAAGCGAAACCGGTTTTCTCGCCGCTGATGGCGCGCACGCCGACACCTTGCTCGATATTGTAGCTGCCTTCTTTAACAATGCCGTCTTCTAATGCCCAGGATTCATGGTGGCTGCTTTGAAAATAGAGATCGGCGCTGTCAATGTTGTGCTGCATGAGCTGATCGAGCACGCGGGAAAGGTCGTTCTCGCCGATTCCGGACGGGGCAAGGATAAGATCGCGCGCAGTGGCTAAGGAGTTGTTCATAAGTAAAGTGCTAGCAGCGGTACTAGGTGAGATATGAGGCTAAGTTTACAAGATTAAAGGTACTAACCCTTAATTTTTGCTGTACAGGTGAATTTGCGATGCTGGATGGCGGGAAAGTTGCGGCGTGTGTGGGTAAGGTGATTGCGGTTAAATTCCGCGCTGATGACGCCCGGCCCATACGGTAGACGGTCAAGTATCACACCCCAGGGATCCACGATCATGCTGTCGCCGTGAGTCTGCCGGCCGCTGACGTGATAGCCGCCTTGCGCGGCGGCAACGACATAGCACAGATTTTCAATGGCCCTTGCGCGCACCAGCGTTTCCCAATGGGCTTTGCCGGTAATGGCGGTGAAGGCAGCGGGCAGCGCGATGATCTCCATGCCTTCATCCAGCATGCGGCGAAAGAGTTCCGGGAAGCGCAGGTCATAGCAGACGGCCAAGCCCAATTTGCCAAAAGGAGTCTCTACGACGGCAAGCTCATTACCCGCTTCAATAGTCTGGGATTCCGCATAAGTTTGCTTGCCTTCTTCAAGATACACATCAAACAGGTGATGCTTGTCGTAGCGCGCGACACGCTTGCCCGCGTCATTGAATACCAGACAGGCCGCCCGGACTTTGGCGGGATTTTGCGCCTTGATCGGAATCGTGCCGCCCACCAGCCACACGCCATGTTGCCGGGCCTGTTCGGCAAGAAAATCCTGGATAGGGCCTAGTTCAGATTGTTCGGCAATGCGCAGCACGTCACTGTCGGACACGCCCATCATGGAAAAATTTTCCGGCAACACCACGAGCTTGGCACCGGCAGCGGCGGCTTTCCCAATGAGACGCGCGGCCTCGGTAAGATTGGCGCTGACGTTCGGGCCTGAGGCCAGTTGGATGGCGGCGATGCGTGGCATGCTGATGAGAGCTAAATACGAGTTAGCGAGTTGGCGAAACAGTGCATACTGCTATTTTAACGGAATGCGCCGCTCACGTCACACTGTCTGTAATGAGCAGACCGGGCAAGCGGGGTCTTTGCGCAAGCCTACCGTGCGCCATTCCATATGCAGGGCATCGAAAAGCAGCAAGCGGCCCGCCAGTGACGTGCCGATGCCGAGCAGCACTTTAAGTACCTCGATGGCCTGCATGCTGCCGATAACGCCCAGCAACGGGGCAAATACACCGAGCCGGCTACAATTTTCCTGTGCGTCATTTTGTTCGTCGTGATAGAGGCAGCGATAACAGGGGTTGTCATCCAGATCGGCACGAAATACCGCGACCTGGCCTTCCATGCGTATCGCGGCACCCGACACCAGCGGTGTGCGGGTTTTCACGCACGCGGCGTTGAGTGCAAAGCGGGTGGCGAAATTATCGCTGGCATCCGCCACGACATCGGCTTGCGTAATCTGCTCGTACAGTATTTTTTCCGACATCCGGCCGGGTAAAGTAGTGATGTTGATGAGTGGGTTCAAGGCTAGCAAGGTGTCGCGCGCAGAATCCACTTTGGCGCGGCCAATGTCGTCCGTGTGATGAATGATTTGACGTTGCAGATTCGACAACTCCACGTGGTCGAAATCGGCAATGACCAGATGGCCCACGCCGGAGGCGGCGAGATACATGGCGAGCGGCGAACCCAGGCCGCCCAGCCCCACGATCAGTACACGCGCATCAAGCAGCTTCTGTTGACCCGGTTCCCCGATCTGTGGCAGCAGAATATGGCGACTGTAACGCAGGAGCTGTTCGTCATCCATACTGTGCCACCGTTACCCGGTCATGTCCGGCCAAGTCAGGATGATCTGCTACGTGGTGATAGCCAAACTCGGTGAGTAATTGCACCATCTGGGGACCCTGATCGAAACCATGCTCCAGAATTAGCCAGCCGCCAGCGCGAAGGTGGGGACGGACTTGAGCCGCGATGCTGCGCAGGTGGTCGAGGCCATCGCTACCACCTAGTAACGCAAGGCGGGGTTCGAAACGCAACAACTCATCGCTCATTAAACGCGGCGCATCGGTACTGATATAGGGCGGATTCGATACGACCATGTCAAATGCCAATCCTTGCAGCGGCGTGCACCAACTCTCATCGCCTGCGCGAAACCCTATATTAAGTATACCCAAATGTTCTGCATTGTTACGCGCAATCGCCAGCGCCCCCGCTGAAATATCCGTCGCGATGATGCGGCAGTTTGGCCTTTCGCTGGCGATCGCGATCGCGATGGCTCCCGACCCGGTGCCGATGTCAGCGATACGCCAGGCGGCATGTTCGGGAATATGTTGCAGCGCAAGTTCCACCACCAGTTCTGTTTCAGGACGCGGGATCAAGGTGTCTGGTGTCACCCGGAGCTCCAGCGACCAGAATTCGCGCCGCCCAGTGAGGTAGGCAACCGGTTCGCCCGTCGCGCGTCGCGCAATCAGCGCGGCAAACTGAATCTGTTGCGCGGCACTCAACGTCTGTTCTGGCCAAGTGTGAAAATAACTGCGTGGTTTGCCTAAGATATGGGCGAGCAGTATTTCTGCATCAAGTGCTGCGCTGGAACTGGACAGCAAAACCCGTTGTGCATCAGCCAGGCTGGCACTAATAGTGTTGGTTAAAACAGAGGAAGCTGTGGCTGACATGAGCAGATGCTAGCAGCAACGTTGAGAAAATACAGCGGGTAGCTCTGGGTCAGTTTGGAATGTACCGCCGAGTTTACAGTCGGCTGATGTAGTAGTGAGAAGTTTTTCAACGATCCTCATAATGATGCCAAATCCGCAAAATACAGATAGATTGTTCCGATACCAAATAACGCACCACATAATTCCCGAAGACAAAG
>JAYTIZ010000037.1:0-9112 GCA_043731445.1 Gammaproteobacteria bacterium
GATGAGAGGAAGTCCGTTGGCGATAGCATGTGCACGCTGCACCGTAATCCACGCATCGCGCTGCCGTGCTTTCTCCAAGCTGTCATCTGCAGGTTCCCAGCCAATCGCGGTAGGGTAAATTAGTATGTCGGCACCGCTTAGCGCCATTAAGCGTGCGGCTTCCGGATACCACTGATCCCAGCAGACCAATATTCCTAATCTACCCAGGGAAGTATTGATCGGAGTGAAGCCCAGATCACCCGGCGTAAAATAAAATTTTTCGTGGTAGCCGGGGTCATCGGGGATATGCATCTTGCGATACTTTCCAGCAATGCTGCCATCGGTGTCCAGCACCACAGCGGTGTTGTGATAGAGCCCTGCACCGCGCCGCTCAAACAGCGAGGCGACAATCACTACGTTTAGTTCGGCAGCGAGTTTTGCTAATTCCTGCGTGGTAGGGCCGGGTATAGCTTCGGCCCGGTCAAACTGAGCAGGATCTTCTGTCTGACAGAAGTAGAGTCCAGTGTGGAGCTCAGGCAAGACGATCAAACGCGCACCCTTTACCGCCGCAGCGCGTATACCTGCGCCACTGGCCGCCAGATTAGTCTGGCGATCAGACGTGCAGAACTGCTGCACGAGACCGACCTGTAAGAGTTTATGCTTCATTGGTGAATGCTGGAAGTAAATGCTTATTCTAACAGTTCAGCGCTGAACTGTCTGGTGAGCCGAGCTTCCCATGCCCAAAGGTAGTTGCATAGTGACACAATGCAGGCTGCCATACTGTTGAATTAGTGGTAAGCACGGAATAGATATTATTTTATGTTGAGGAAAGCAGTCTTGCAGGCACTGGAGTGCTTCTGCATCGGCCGCATCGTCGTAAGTGGGTGCGAGAACTGCGCCGTTGATGATTAAAAAATTAGCGTAACTCGCCGGCAGGCGTTGTCCATCCTCATCGTACTTGGCGCGAGGCCAGGGTAAAGGTATAAGTTCGTAAGGTATTCCGTCGGGCGTGCGAAATTTTTTAAGCTCGGCTTCCATTGCCTGAAGCTCTGGATAATGTTCGTCTTGCGGATCATCGCAGGTTACGTAGCAAAGTCGGCCCGGGCTGCAAAAGCGCACCAGTGTATCAATATGGCTGTCGGTATCATCGCCAGCGAGATAACCATGTTCTAACCATAGGATACGCTCTACACCTAACAGCTCTTTAAGCTTGGCCTCAATTTGCTGACGGTTAAAGTGGAGATTGCGTTTGGGTGAGAGCAGACAGCGTGAGGTGGTGAGTAACGTGCCTGCACCATCCGTTTCTATACCCCCACCTTCTAACACAAAATCAATCGTTTCCAGTGAAGTGTTACCAAATGCTCTTAAATCGTGCAAGCGGCGTGTGACGAGGTTGTCCAGCCTGCTATCAAACTTTTGCCCCCAGCCATTGAAGGTAAAGTCTAACAAACAAGGTACTCCTTCTTTAAGCACGGTGATCGGACCGTGATCGCGTACCCAGGTATCATTGGAAGGTACAATATAAGTAGCCACCTTTTCGCCATCTACAGCAGCTTGCTGTAATTGCTTACGGATATAGGTCTCGTGGGCGCTGTCATAGCAACTAATGATGAGTTGTTCACGCAAGATAATTTGACGCGCTAACTCAACAAACACAGGTTCTACTTGAGTAAGCCAGGGTGCCCAGTCACTGTGAACGTGTGGCCAGGTAAGTAAAATAGCGGATTGTGGTTCCCATTCGGCCGGTAGACGAGGCAGGTAATTTTTCATAGATAATAGTTTAATAATAAAGATTAAGTATGTATAATAAATATTTGATTATTATATTAATAGATACGTATATTTTTTACCGTAACAGATGCTTTAGTTATAACGCATCCGTCTGAGTTGGCTGCGTACCCAAGTCTAAGAGCGTTTTTATCTCAATTGTGATTTAATGCAGCCCCATGTTCAGACCCCTAGAATTATTCATCGGCCTACGTTACACCCGCGCTAAGCGCCGTACCCACTTCATTTCTTTCATCACCCTTACCTCGATCGTAGGTTTAGTGTTGGGCGTAGCTGCCCTCATTACGGTGTTATCCGTCATGAACGGATTTCAAAAGGAAGTGCGCAACGGGATTCTTGGCATGGCAGCGCATTCTACCATCAGCGGCATCGCAGGAAATTTGTCTGATTGGCAAACTCTGGTCAACAAGGTACAACACTATCCGCGCGTAGTCGGTGCGGCACCCTATATTGAAGACCAAGGCATGCTCACTAATGGACAGACAGTGAGCGGGGCTGTGATTCGAGGCATTTTACCGGAAGAAGAACCCAAGGTCTCTTTTATAGGTGACAAGATGTTCGCCGGTAAGCTTACTGACCTGGTGCCGGGTAGCTTCGGGATGATCTTGGGTAAAGATTTGGCAGTTTTTCTAGGTGTTGAAGTGGGTGATAAGGTTACGCTGGTGACGCCCCAAGCGAATATCAGCCCTGCCGGTATTTTACCCCGTCTTAAACGGTTTACCGTTGTCGGTATCTTCCGTGTGGGTAATAACGAATATGATGGTGGACTTGCACTCATCCATATGCAAGATGCTGCCAAGCTTTTCCAGCTCGATGATAAAGTCAGTGGAGTACGTCTGAAGCTCGACGACATATTCATTGCTCCGGAATTTAGCAGCCAATTAGCGACGAGTTTGCCATCCAGTTATATAGTGAGTGACTGGACACGCCAGCACGCCAGCTTTTTCCGCGCCGTTGAAATCGAGAAGCGGATCATGTTCATTATTCTTACTCTGATCGTCGCGGTAGCCGCATTCAATATTGTTTCTACGATGGTGATGGTGGTAACAGATAAAAAGAGCGATATCGCCATTCTGCGCACGTTGGGTGCGACGCCGAAAAGCATCATGGCGATATTTATGCTACAGGGCATGATTATCGGCGTGGCGGGCACATTGCTCGGCATGTTGCTAGGTGTCACCCTGGCCTTGAATATTGAGACCATCGTGCCTTTTATTGAGCATCTATTCAGTACGCACTTCCTGGACCCGAAAGTTTATCTCATCACCGATGTACCGTCTGATCTCCACTGGAACGATGTTTTCCATATCAGCCTTATGGCATTTTTATTGACTTTGGCAGCCACGATCTACCCTGCTTGGCGTGCTTCACGCACACAACCGGCAGAGGCGCTGCGTTATGAGTGATGCAGCCGTGTTGCAATGTAACGGACTGACGAAGACCTTTAGCGAAGGGGGCTTATACGTCGAAGTTTTGAAAAGCGTAAGTCTGTCTGTGGCTAAGGGTGAACGGGTGGCCATTGTAGGGGCCTCCGGTTCCGGCAAAAGTACTTTGTTGCACTTACTGGGAGGATTAGATACCCCCACGCAGGGAGATATCGTCGTTAATGGTCAGAATATGGCCAAACTCAGTGATGCTGAGCGTGGCCATCTGCGTAATAGGTATCTGGGTTTCGTCTATCAATTCCATCACCTGTTGCCGGAGTTTACCGCTCTGGAAAATGTTAGTATGCCTCTGTTGATACGCGGTCAGCCGGTTGAAGAGGCGGCTAGAAAGGCACGAGCATTATTAGAAAAAGTGGGTTTGGCGGCACGACTTTCCCATAAACCCGGTGAGCTCTCTGGTGGTGAACGTCAACGCGCGGCAGTAGCTAGAGCGTTGGTCAGTGAACCGCAGTGTGTTTTGGCAGATGAACCTACGGGGAATCTCGATCATCAAACCGCCGAGCAGGTTTACAACTTAATGCTGGAGCTCAATAAGGCATTTAATACTAGCTTGATCGTGGTGACGCACGACACCAGGCTGGCAGCACGTATGGATAGAGTGCTCACCATTGAAGACGGTGTGCTAAAAAGTATTTAAGTGGGATAATAATTTAATCAACATTCACGCTCACTGCTGGATTATTTCTTCATAAAGGTAACGACATGCTGGAACTGATTAAAGCAGGCGGTTTTTTGATGGTGCCTATCATCCTGTGCTCCATCATTGCTACTGCAATTATTATTGAACGCTTTTGGTCGTTACAGACAAAGCGCATTGCTCCTAAGCATTTAATCGCGCAAATATGGCATTGGCTAAAGAACAATCAGCTTGATGCAGAGCATATCAACACCCTCAGAAGTGGATCACCGTTAGGGCGTATCCTCGCAGCAGGTTTGATAAATGCCCATCATAGTCGTGAAATTATGAAGGAAAGTATCGAAGATAGCGGGCGACACGTTTTGCATGAATTGGAACGTTTCTTGAATACACTGGGAACGATCGCTTCCATCGGCCCTTTACTAGGGCTGTTGGGAACCGTATTCGGCACTATCCAGGTATTCACTGCTATGAAACTCGGTGGGGCAGGTAATCCGGCCGCCATGGCAGGCGGCATTGCCCAGGCGCTGGTCACTACCGCGACAGGCATGTCCGTGGCTATTCCCAGTCTGATTTTTTACCGCTATTTCCGTGGCCGTATTAATGAACTGGTAGTGGCTATGGAACAAGAGGCCATCAAGTTGATCGAGATGATGCAAGGCAGCCGTGATTAAGATGAGAAGGCATTAAGCCATGGACCTACGCCGCACACGTGCAGAAGAACCTGAACTAAACGTGATACCGCTTATCGATATCGTATTTATCTTGCTGATCTTTTTTATTGTCACTACGACATTTACCCGTGAAACTCAAATCAAGCTCAACTTGCCGGTCGCTAACTCAGATCAACTCAAGACAGAAGATAAGATTGTAGAAGTCAGCGTTGATGCGCAGGGGCAGTATTTTGTGAATGGACAAGCAGTGATTAACACTGATGTAGAAACTTTGAAGCGTGCCCTGCAAAAATCAGCGGGAGACTTGAAAGATCCACCACTTATCATCAGCGCCGATGGTAAGACTCCGCATCAGGCTGTAATAACAGTCATGGATGCGGCACGTCAGTTAGGCTTCGTTCACATGACCTTCACCACGCAGCAGTCGAAAGACGCACCCTGAGTGTCCAAACTTCGAGCCTTCACAGAATGTTAAATCAGGCAGAAAGGCAGGGGAGACCTAATTTCTCTTATCAGAGTCAGGCCAAAATTAGGGCCAATCGTGAAGCTGCCGAAATTAAAGCTAAGGGCTCGGTCGTCTATAGGCGTCTATTAGGATATGTAAAGCCTTACTGGAAAAAATTTGCCTTAGGGGTTGTGGCAATGGCAGTTTTCGCCGCCAGTGAAACAAGTTTTGCAGCCATTATGAAGTCCCTGGTGGACGATGGTTTTCTGGGCAAAAATCACACCATAACTCATTGGGTACCTACGTCAATGATCCATTGGTTACCCTTATTCATAATTGGAATTTCTGTAATAAGAACCATAGCAAGTTTCCTATCTACTTACTCTGTAGCCTGGGTAGGAAGAAAAGTGGTGGAAGATCTACGTGGGCAGATGTTTAGACATTTGTTGAAGGCGCCGACCTCCTTCTATGACACCACCTCTTCAGGTCAGTTGATATCCAGAATAATCTACAATGTTGAGCAAGTTGCTCAGGTTTCTGTAAATAGCGTTATTGTCATTGTCAAAGATAGTTTGACAGTCATTGGCTTAATTATTTACATGATCTATATGAATGCTCTGCTGGCTTTATCACTGTTATTAGTTGGCCCCTTCATTGTCTTTATAGTGCTACATGTTACTAAACGCTTCCGTAAAATTAGCGCCCATATCCAAACGGCTATGGGAAATGTAACACATGTTACTGAGCAGGCTATCTTGGCTCACCGTGTTATTAAGATATTCGGAGGACAGGACTATGAGACCAGGCAATTTGAGCGTGCTAATTCTGTGAATCGCCGTCTGAATATAAAAATGGTAGTGACGAGTGCCGCCAGCGTTTCGCTCGTTCAGTTTATTGTGGCTTGTGCAATAGCGGGAGTCGTTTTCTTGGCCACCTCTGATTTTGTGGGAGATAAGGTAACGCCCGGTATTTTTGTGTCCTTCATAGTCTCAATGGCTTTTCTGTTAGGGCCAGTGAAACGTATTACAGATCTTAATGCTGTGGTGCAACGTGGTATTGCTGCAGGGCAGAATATCTTCGGACTTCTGGATGGTGAGATTGAGCTGGATACGGGCACGCAGAACTTTGTGCGTGCACAAGGCAGGATAAAATACTCTAATGTCTCGTTTATGTATTCGGAAGATAACGGTAAGGTCCTGCATGACGTTAGTTTTGAGATAGAACCTGGTCAAACAGTTGCCTTAGTAGGACGTTCCGGTAGTGGTAAATCAACATTGGCTAACTTGTTGTCACGTTTTTATAATCCTACCTCAGGAACGATTCTGCTCGACGGATATGATACTCGTTCTTTACATCTGGCTAGTTTACGTAGTCAGATCGCCTTAGTGAGTCAGGACATTATTCTGTTTGATGACACTATCGCTAATAATATTGCCTACGGTGCGCTAGACAGCGCCAGTGAGCAGGATATCATCAGGGCAGCTGAGGCAGCTTATGCTATGGAGTTTATCCGCCAATTACCGGAGGGCATCCACACGGTAGTAGGACAAAATGGCGTGCTGCTGTCTGGCGGCCAGCGCCAGCGTTTGGCTATCGCACGCGCGCTTCTTAAGAATGCTCCCGTACTGATATTGGATGAGGCCACCTCATCGTTAGATAGTGAATCTGAGCGCTATATCCAGGCAGGACTAGAAAAGCTCATGCATGAGCGGACCACATTGGTCATTGCCCATCGTCTCTCTACTATTGAAAGAGCGGATATGATTATTGTGCTGCACGAAGGGCGTATCATCGAAATGGGTAAGCATAGAGATTTACTCGTTCAAGGTGGACAGTATGCAGCCCTCCATAAAATGCAATTTTCCGATTCTGCAAGTTGATGCTCCGCTGAAACTCAAACAGTGATTTGGACATACCAGGCATGAAACGCTTGGATCACTATTGGTATCATAAAACTCTTTTGACATGGGCGCTGTTACCTCTAGCGGGTTTGTTTTATCTTTTAGCAGCGTTGCGCCGCTGGGGTTATCAAACAGGTTTTTTGGCGGTGCGCCGGATAAAACCTCTAGTGATTGTAGTAGGTAATATCACAGTCGGGGGTAGCGGGAAAACTCCTTTGGTGATCTGGCTGGTAGAATTTCTAACGCAAAAAGGTTTCACCCCAGGCATTGTCAGTCGCGGTTATAGGGCTAAAACAGATCACTTTCCACAGCATGTAGATTCAGATAGCGATCCACACAAAGTTGGGGATGAGGCAGTACTATTAGCACGACGTGCCGGGTGTCCCATGGTGATTGATCCAAACCGCGTGAGGGCTGCCCGTGTGCTCGCGGAAAAATGTGACGTGATTATCTCCGACGATGGTCTACAGCATTACGCACTAGGTCGGGACATTGAGATTGCCGTAGTGGACGGCATGCGCCGCTTCGGCAACGGACATCATCTACCCGCAGGGCCGCTACGTGAGCCTATAAGCCGTTTAGGCAGCGTTGATATGGTGGTATGTAATGGCGGAGAAGTAAAACAAAATGAATTCCGCATGGAGTTACTTCCATTAGGGATATACAATCTACACACGGAATCTATGATCAGAACGATTAGTGACATTCAGGGTAGACTCATTCATGCCGTGGCCGGAATCGGAAATCCGGCGCGCTTTTTTAACCAGTTGCGCGAGTTAGGGCTTACTCTTGTTGAGCATGCCTTTCCCGATCATCACGATTTTAAGCCGACTGATCTACACTTTGGTGATGGAGAGGCAATAGTGATGACTGAGAAAGATGCCGTAAAATGTCGTTATTTTGCTGAGCCACATTATTGGTATATGCCTGTTAAGGCTAAACTGGAAGATACTTTTAGCAATCGCTTACTACATTTATTAGAGCGCAAGGTGCATGGATAAAAAATTACTCGAAATTCTGGTGTGCCCAGTCTGTAAAGGGCCTTTGGTTTATAAAAAGCCCACCGCAGAGCTGATCTGTAAGATAGACCGCCTGGCCTATCCTGTCCGCGATGATATCCCCGTCATGCTAGAACAAGAGGCACGTCAACTTGCTCCACAAGAAGAGGTGTGAGTGAAGTTTGTTGTCGTCATCCCGGCGCGCTATGCTTCCAGCCGTCTGCCCGGTAAACCGCTACGCGAGATTCTAGGTAAGCCACTCATCCAGTATGTTTACGAGTGTGCGCAAAAAAGTACTACTGAACGTGTCATTATCGCGACGGATGACGAACGTATCCGGCGCGCCGCAGAGAGATTTGGTGCAGAGGTTTGCATGACCTCAACAGAGCATCGCTCGGGAACGGATCGTCTGGCG
This sequence comes from Gammaproteobacteria bacterium, assembly GCA_043731445.1. Taxonomy (GTDB): domain Bacteria; phylum Pseudomonadota; class Gammaproteobacteria; order SURF-13; family SURF-13; genus JAYTIZ01. The sequence goes on from JAYTIZ010000037.1 coordinate 8,283, forward strand.
GAAGTAGTGGAAAAATTAGCATTACCTGATGAGCAGATCCTCGTCAATGTACAGGGCGACGAGCCAATGATTCCACCTGGCCTGATCTGTCAGGTAGCGGAAGATTTGTGTTTTCACCAACAAGCCGATGTTGCGACACTCTGCCAGCCGATACATAACGGCGCTGAATTATTCAATCCGAACATCACCAAAGTGGTGATGAACAAAGACGGCTATGCCCAGTATTTTAGTCGCGCACCTATCCCTTGGGATCGCTCAGCCTTTCCCGATAAGCCAGCGCAGTTAGCAGAAAATTCGCATTACCACCGCCATATTGGTTTGTACGCCTATCGAACTGCATTTCTCAAAGAATATGTGTGTTGGCCAAGCTGCTACCTGGAAGAAACGGAATGTCTTGAGCAACTACGAGTGTTGTGGAATGGTGGCAGGATACATGTTGTGCCGGCCATAGAAGAACCAGGCCCGGGAGTGGATACTGAAGAGGATCTTCTTCAGGTGGAACGACTCTTGTCAGCAATATAAAAAATTCTCTTCGCTACTGAGAATTTTCTCCCAGCAGTTTCGCAAAGGCAGGGTTGATTTGTCCTGACACAGCGTCGCGGACAGGAACAGTATGGCTAGGGACTACACGCCGGTGAGCCTCCCCATGCTGGTCGGCCTGGATAATGCTATGCGGTGTGGATTCCTGCAATACCAAACTTGGGCCATCTTCCAGTACTTCAATAATCTGGCATGCTATGCCAAGATGCGAAACATGCTGGCCTATCAAGCTGCGTAACCGTTCCATGCTAATCATAGTTTAGACATACTCTAAAATAGAACACTTGCCA